>DASROG010000112.1:0-3413 GCA_035646995.1 Myxococcaceae bacterium | reverse complement strand
TGCTCTCGATCGGCGTGGCGGTGGAGCGGTGGATCGCTCTCTGGAACATGTCGGCCAACTCCCGGGCCCTCACCGATGCGGTGGGCCGGCACCTGCTGCGGGGGGACATCTCGGCGGCGAAGGGCACGGTGGATCGGTCCGACACCCTGCTGGCGGACGTGTACCGGGTGGCCTTCGAGCGGCTGGAGCGATCACGGACGGTGACTCCCGGGGTCGAGGCCGCGGTGGAACGCGAGCGCGCGCAGCTCGGGCTCCGGATGAAGAAGAACCTCTGGATCCTCGGCACCATCGGGGCGACCACGCCGTTCGTCGGCCTGTTCGGCACCGTGGCCGGCATCATGCGGAGCTTCCGCGAGCTCGGTCTGGACGTGGAGGCCGGCGGGACGGGCGGGACTGCGGCGGTGATGACCGGCATCTCCGAGGCGCTGGTGGCGACGGCCGCCGGCATCCTGGTGGCGGTGGAGGCGGTCATCCTCTTCAACTACTTCCAGTCGCGCATCGCGCGGCTGAACGTGGAGATGCGGCTGCAGATCGAGGAGTTCATGGAGCTGCTCCGTGAACGTCCGAGCGGCCCGGCCCATCCCGAGCCGGCACAGGCGTCGATGCCCCCCACCCCGCTGCCTGCCGTGACCACGGCCGGGGCGAGCTAGGACGGGCGACGGATGGCGATCGGACGGGTTCCGGGAACGGCGGAGGAGGATTCCGAGGAGAGCGTCTTCTCGGAGATCAACATCACCCCGCTCACCGACATCTTCCTGGTGCTGCTCATCATCTTCATGGTGACCAGCTCGGTCATCGTGAACCAGGGCGCCGGCGCGGCGAAGGCGGGGCTCAAGGTCAATCTTCCGAAGGGGAGCGCTGCGGACGTGATGCCCGCCTCGACCGATATGTCCGTGGCGGTGCTCCAGGACGGCCGGGTGGTGCTCTCCGGCAACGTGGTCTCGAACGAGGAGCTGAAGAAGGCGCTGGACGAGGCGCGGGCGAAGAACCCGAACACGCTGGTGGTCATCCAGGCCGACGAGGGCGTGCCCCACGGCCGGGTGGTGGAGGTGATGGAGACGGCGAAGGGCGCCGGCCTCGGTCAGCTCGCCATCGGAGTCCGCGAGGCGCCGGCAACGAAGTAGCCGCTCCGTCGGCCGGGACTCCGGCTACCCCGGGACTCTAGAGCACGCCGAGAGCCGCGTCCGGGATGTCCAGCGCCGAGGCGTCCTCGGTCGCCAGCGAGCGCGCCGAGGCCTCGACCTGCGGCAGCACGTTCCGGGCGAACCAGAGGGCCGACTGGACCTTCCCCGTGTAGAACGACTTCTCCTGCTCGCTCAGGCCGCCCGCGGCCAGCTTCTTCTGCGCCAGCGCCGCCGCATCCAGCAGCACCCAGCCCACCGCGACCTGGGACATCATCGTCAGGACGCGGTTCGCCGACAGGCCGATGAGGCCCAGGCCGCCGTTCTGGCTCCAGCCGAGCAGGGTCATGGCGCTCGACATCAGCGCCTCCTGCCCCGCGGCGAGCATCTCCACCGCCTTGCCCAGCGTCGCATCGCCACGGTTGGCGTCGACGAACGCCGCCACGTCCTGGAGGAAGGCCTGGAAGTTCGCCCCGCCCGCCTGGCCCATCTTCCGGCCCACCAGGTCCATCGCCTGGATGTGATTGGTACCCTCGTAGATGCTGTAGATCTTCGCGTCGCGGGCGTACTGCTCCACCGGGTGGTCCTTCAGGTAGCCGGCGCCGCCGTACACCTGGATCGCCACCGCCGCGAGCCGGAACGCCTCGTCGGAGGCGAAGGACTTCACCAGCGGGGTCAGGAGATCCACCTGGCCCTTGTGGTAGGTGGCCTTCTCGTCGTCCTTCCCCGCCAGCGCCCGCACCTGGTCGCCGTGCCAGGCCAGCTTCACGATGAGCGCGCGGATCCCTTCGGTGTGCGACTTGAGGTCGAGCAGCATCCGGCGCACGTCGGGGTGCTCGAGGATCGCCACCCGGGGGACCGTGGGGTCCTTCCAGTGGGTGTAGAGCGGTCCCTGCTTCCGGTCGCGCGCGTAGTCCACCGCGTTCTGATACGCGGCCGCCGCCGTCGCCAGGCCCTGGATGCCGACCGCGATGCGCGCTCCGTTCATCATCCGGAACATCTGGGACATGCCCAGGTTCTCGACGGTGCCCACCAGCTCGCCCTCGCACCCGTCGCTCTCGCCGAAGTTGAGGACGCAGGTCGCCGAGCCGTTGATGCCCATCTTGTGCTCGATGGACCCGACGATGACGTCGTTGCTCGCGCCGACCTTTCCCTCGGCGGAGATCTTCTTCTTCGGGACGATGAACAGCGACAGGCCCTTGGTCCCCGGAGGCGCGCCCTCCACCCGGGCCAATACGAGATGCACGATGTTCTCCGCCAGGTCGTGGTCGCCGCCGGAGATGAAGACCTTCGTGCCCTTGATGGCGTACTTGCCGTTGCCCAGCCGCTTCGCGCTGCTCTTCGCCGCGCCGACGTCGCTGCCCGCGTGCGGCTCGGTGAGGCACATGGTCCCGCCCCAGGTGCCGTCGAGCATCTTCTCCGCGTAGCGCTTGCTCTGCTCCGGGGTGCCGCATTCGATGATGGTCTCCGCCGCGCCGAAGGCCAGCCCCGGGTACATGTTGAACGCGGGGTTGGCGCCGGAGAGCAGCTCTTCCACCAGCACCACCAGTGCCTGCGGCGCGCCCTGCCCGCCATGGTCGGCGGCGACGCCCAGCGACTTGAAGCCGTTCTCGTAGAGCTGCTTCCACGCGTCCTGGAAGCCCTTCGGCGTCTTCACCTGGCCGGCCTCGATGCGGCAGCCCTCGCGGTCACCGGCGGCGTTCAGGGGGCCGAGCACCTCGCGGGCGAAGCGGTAGGCGGCATCCAGCACCGCCTTCGCCTCCTCCGCGCCCCAGGCGTCGTAGGGCGCCTTGCCCAGGAGCTCCCCGAGCTTGAACTGCTCGAGCAGCACGAAGGAGAGCTCGCGGAGGTCCGCCTTGTACCAGTTCAGTCCTGCCGCCATCGGTCGACTCCAGAATCAACGGGACTGGGGGAAGCATGTGTCCGGCTGATTTCCGAGTCAATCCGAAATGACGCCCCGCGTTGGCAGGTCGGTTCAGGCCGCCGACAGGCTTACTTCTTCCGCGTCTTCCTCGCCTCGGGCGCCTTGCGCAGGGCGTGGGATTCCCGCGGGGTGGCCTTCTTGACCCCGGAGACGGGCGCGGCCACCGCGGGCTCCTTCCGGGGGGCAGACGTCGGGGGCGCCGGTGGAAGGATGCTCTCCCTGGGAGCGGGCACCACCACCGGCGGCTGGCCGGAGCGCTGGCGGTTCTCGTCCTCCAGGGAGAGGAAGAGCTGGATCTGCGCCCCGCCGCGGAGCACCAGCTCGCCCTTCTGGTTCTCGGCCCAGAGGTCCAGCTCGGCGAAGTACCG
>DASROG010000111.1:0-6390 GCA_035646995.1 Myxococcaceae bacterium | reverse complement strand
TCCGGTCGGGCAGCTGGCCGCGGACGTCGACCACCGCCACCGCCGCCCCCGCGAGGAGCAGCACGGCGAGCAGCACCGCCACCCGTCGGATCCAGCGCCTCACCGGGCACCCTCGGCGGAGGCTCGCTCCTCCTGATCCCGGCCATAGGGCGTCTCCATCGCCTCCGCCTCGAGCCCCAGGTCCCGGAGGTGATGAGCGAGCGGCACGGCGTAGCCGTGGGTCACCAGCACCCGACCGGCGCCGGCCTCGCGGATGGTTGTCAGCAGGGCCGGCCAGTCGGCGTGGTCGGAGAGGGCGAACCCTCGGTCCACGCTGCGCCGGCGGCGCTCGCCACGGACCCGCATGAAGCCGCTGACCAGCGCGACGGCCGCGTCGCCGAAGCGCCGCATCCACGGCGTGCCTCGGGCGGTGATGGGCGCGAGCACCAGCTCGCCGGCAAAGTCCTTCCCCTTCGCCGTGTCCGCCACGCGGTCCACCGGGAGCAGCTTGACCCCGGCCTCGCGGTACAGGTCGCACATCCCGGCGATGGCTCCGTGGGCGAAGATCCGGCGCTCGGTCCTGCGCCCCAGCTCGGCCACCAGCCGCTGCGACTTGCCGAGCACGTGGCTGAACACCAGCGACGCCCGGCCCGCCTCGCGGTTCGCCTCCCACCACCCGAGCAGGTCCTCGATGACCGAGTCGGTCGGGTCCCAGCGGAAGACCGGCAAACCGAAGGTGGCCTCGGTGAGGAAGACGTCGGCGCGCAGCGGCTCGAACGGGGCGCAGGTCGGATCGAGCGCCCGCTTGTAGTCGCCGCTCACCACCCAGACCTCTCCTCGGGCCTCGAGGCGGAGCTGGGCCGAGCCGAGCACGTGGCCGGCGGGATGGAAGGAGAGCTGGACGTCACCCAGGGTGTGCCGCTCGCCGTACTGCCACGCCTCGATGACGGTTCCGGGGAGGCGGTGGCGGACGATGGGCAGCCCCGGCGCCGCGCAGAGGTAGGTCCCGCTTCCCTCGCGGGCGTGATCCGCGTGGGCGTGGGTGAGCACCGCGCGGGGCACGGGTTCCCACGGATCCACGTGAAAGCCTCCCCGGGCGCAGTAAAGGCCCTGGGGGGTCATGGTGAGAAGGTCGTCCATGCTCGCCGGACCGCCTCGTTCTACCCAGAGGAGGCGGAGCCGCGCACGGCCGGCGGGAGCCGGGGCGCCGAGAACTCGACGACCACCAGCAGGAGCCCGAGCAGCCCCCAGGGCCTGAAGGCGAGGAGCCGCTCGGTCGCGTTCCGGTCCAGGAGCACCCCGGAGGTGAGCACGCTGGCGAGCACCACCAGCCCCAGTACCAGGCGCGAGAACCCGTCGCCCCACCGGGCCGCGGCCACCACCCGGCGCACCGCGGGCAGGGCGAGCACGAAGTTCGCGCGCCAGGCGAGCGGCGAGCACATGGCGATGGACAGGCAGGTCAGCCGGAAGGAGGCGCCCGGGTCCTCGCGGAGGGCGAGCACCAGCGCCCCGAGGAAGAGCACCGCCGAGAGCTGGGCGAGCGCCAGCGTCTCCGGGGTGGGGCGGGTGCCGAGCCAGCCCGCGACGTCGAGAATCAGCGTGGGGAAGCCCTGGGGATTCGGGCCCGTGACCCACTCCAGCGTGCTCCGCTCGACGAGGGCACGCCACGCGGCGATCTCCTGCCCGAACGCCACGACGCCCACCCGCAGCGCGAACGCGGCGGTGACCAGCAGCACGACCCCGGCAGCGACGGCGAGCGCCCGCCAGCGACGTCGGCCGAGGAAGAAGAGGGTGGCGAGCACCGCGGGGGGCTTGGTGAGCACCGAGAGGCCCAGCGCCGTCCCGCCGTCGCCGCGCGTGCCCGCGGCTGCCGCGGCGAGGACCAGCAGCCCGAGGAGCAGAAGGTCCACCTGGCCGTAGAAGAGGACCGTCCCGATGGGGCCCGCGAGCGCGAGCGCCGCCCAGGTTCCGTCGGCGCGTTCGGGCGCAGGGTCCACCCGAGGCAGCTGGATGACGGCGAGGAGGAGCAGCAGCACCGATGCGGCGTTCCACAGCACTGCACCGAGGCCGCGGGGAACCAGCGCCAGGAACGCGAACAGCACCGCCACTGGCGGGGCGTACTTGAAGGGCATCGGCCCGTCCTCGGCGCGGTAGAGCGAGGTGCCGGCGAGCCAGCGTTCCCCGGCGGTGCGGAAGACGGTGAAGTCGATGCCCCGGCGAGGGTTGAGCGCGAGCAGGACCCCGAGGAGGAGGAACAGTGGCCACACCGCCCGCCGGAGGTGCTCGCCCCGGACGCGGAGCCGGCTCACCGTCGCCTCGCCGGTGGTCGGGTCGGTGCTTCACGGGCCAGGGCGCCGGACTCCACGGCCCGGAGCGCGGTCCCCACATCCTCGCGGAGGCGCTCGACCGCGGTCCGACCGATCGCCACGGCGAGCTCCCGCTCCAGCCCGTCGAGCACACCGAGCCCGTGGAGCACGGCCTGGAACCCGCGGCGGGTGAAGCGGACCCGCCGGGCGCGGCCGTCCTCCGGGTCCGGGGCCCGCTCCACCACGCCCATCGACTCGAGATCGTCCACCAGCTGCCCCACCGCCTGCTTGCTGATGCCCATCCTTGCCGCCAGGTCCACCAGCCGGGTGCCCTCCAGGTCGAGGTGGGGGAGCAGCGCGGTGTGCGAGGTCCGCAGCGTCGGCGCGCCGGCCTCGCCGACACGGGCGACGGCGGCCTCGTCCAGGAGGCGCGCGAGGCGGAACAGCTCCTGGAAGAGCGAGGTGCGCTTGCGCCGTTCGAGGAGCGCCACGTCGGCCGCGGAAAGGCGAGGGGATGGCGAGGATTTGGACAAGCGGCTTGACGAAATGGTCAAGCGCTCTTTACTGAATGCGCGTGACCCTCGTCAACCTCTGTCCCGGCGCCCGCGTCCCTGTCCGGGCCGGGCTGTTCCGGATGGGGGATGGTTCGCTGATGCTGTAGCTCGCCGTCGTGCGAGCGGCCTTCCCCGGCGCCCGGGCGTTCGGTCCGCCCGGGCTGGCCCGCAGGATCGCCGGTCAGCCTCCGTCCGAGCCGCCGGTGGACGCTCCCGGGATGCCCTGGTCCGGCGCGGTGGAGCTGGTGGCGGTGAAGGTGATCTCGGAACGCCGTGGGTGACGGACCTCGCGTTCGACGTCCGGACGAGCGACCACCTGCCGACCCGGCTCTTCCTGCGCCTGAACGGAGTGTACGGACGCTTCGCGCACTCGCGGATCGCCCGGAGGATGGTGCGGGATCGCCGGGCGCTCCGGAGGGCGGTCGACCGGCTTTGGGCGCTCGCCCCGGGGCGGCTGCTCCCGGCGCACGGAGATCCGGTGGAGGCGGATGCGCCCCGGGTGCTCGCCGAGGCATTCGCCCACCTGCCCGCGTGCTAGCGTCCGGACCATCGTGGTCTGGTGGATGTGGTTCGCGGCCGGCGTCGGCCTCCTCGTCTTCGAGCTCGTCACCCCGGGCGGCTTCTTCGCGTTCTTCTTCGGCGTCGCAGCCCTCCTGGTGGGCCTGCTCGCGGCGATCCATCTCGCCGGGCCGGAATGGCTGCAGTGGCTGCTGTTCAGCGTCTTCTCCGTCGGGGGGGTGGTGCTGCTCCGCCGGCCGATCATGCAGCGGTTCGGGGTGGGCGCGCCGGCGCTGCCGTCCGAGGAGATGCGCGGCGAGTGGGCGCTGGTGACGGAGGAGGTCCGCCCCGGCGACGTGGGAAAGGTGGAGCTACGCGGGACCTCCTGGAGCGCCCGCGCAAACCGGACCGTCCGGGTCGGTGAGCGGGTGCCGGTGGACCGAATCGACGGGCTGACCGTGTGGCTCGGCGGGACCGACGGCCGTGGCGGCTGGACGTCCGGTGGAGGGAGCACATGACCGAAGCGTTGCTGGTGGTGGTGGTCCTGATCGCCATCTTGGTGGCGGTAATCCTGTTCAAGACCGCCGTGGTGGTGCCGCAGCAGAACGCCTTCGTGGTGGAGCGGCTGGGTCGCTTCAGTGGCGTGCTCGAGGCCGGCTTCCACATCCTCATGCCCTTCGTGGACGCGATCCGCTACCGGCACACCCTCAAGGAGCAGGCGATCGACATCCCGGAGCAGATCTGCATCACCAAGGACAACGTGCAGGTCGGGGTGGACGGCATCCTCTACATGAAGGTGATGGATCCCCGCCGGGCCTCCTACGGCATCACCAACTATGTCTTCGCCATCACCCAGCTGGCGCAGACCACCCTCCGCAGCGAGGTGGGGAAGATCGATCTGGACAAGACCTTCGAGGAGCGGACCCACATCAACGGGCAGGTGGTGAGCGAGGTGGACAAGGCCTCCGAGGCCTGGGGGGTGAAGGTCCTCCGCTACGAGATCAAGAACATCACCCCGCCCCGCGACATCATCGCCGCCATGGAGAAGCAGATGCGCGCCGAGCGGGAGAAGCGCGCCACCGTGCTCCAGTCCGAAGGCGAGCGCGACGCGGCGATCAACTCCGCCGAGGGCCAGAAGCAGCAGGTCATCAAGCAGTCCGAGGCCAAGAAGCAGCAGCAGATCAACGAGGCCGAGGGTCAAGCCTCGGCCATCCTGGCGGTGGCCCGGGCGACCGCGGAGGGCATCCGGGCGGTGGCCGAGGCGATCAACGCCAGTGGCGGGTTCGAGGCGGTGCAGCTGCGGGTTGCCGAGCAGTACATCACCGAGTTCGGAAAGCTCGCCAAGTCGGCCAACACCCTGGTGGTGCCCTCGAACCTCAGCGACGTGGGGGCGATGATCGGGCTGGCGATGAGCGCCATCCGCCCGAAGGCCGAGCCGTCGTCGAAGGGGCCGCTCGCGCCGCCCCGCTGAGAGACCCGACCCGGACGGGGCGAGGCCCCGGCATCAGCCACAGCGCGCGAGCACGCCCAGAGCGGTCGCCACCAGCGACGGCCCGCCGAGCACCGCCAGCGCCGCCCAGGCGAGCCGCCGCCGGCGGCGCACGCGACTCGGATCCGGCAGCTCCTCGGGCTCCGGGACCACGCTCGGTCCTGGACGGAGCAGGCGGAGGGCGGCAGGCTCCTGCCCCTCCGGGACCAGCAGCCGGACCTCCACGTAGGGCCCCAGCATTCCGAGGAGCGACCGGTGGTGCTCGCCCTGGATGACGCAAGGGATGCCGTGGGCGTCCAGCACGCCCTTGTAGGTCGCGGCCTGCTCGACCGAGCCGCAGGTGAGCAGGGGCACCAGGCTCATCCGCGGTCCCCGTGAGTCCCGGGTCCGCGGTGGAGGCGCTCGCACGGAGCGGAGGTGTCGGTCGATCGGGCTCTGTCCACCAGCGCGACGACGTGTATAACGCCCCTCCCTCGAGCGGCGATCGGAGCGGTCCCGGCGTGTTTCACCGTGAGGTGGTCGTGGTTGGAGCAGGGCTGGCCGGGCTCGCCTGCGCACGGGCGCTCGCCGCGGCTGGCGTGGGCGTGCAGGTCCTGGAGGCGAGCGATCGCCCCGGCGGACGCGTCCGCACCGACCTGGTGGACGGGTTCCGCATCGACCGCGGTTTCCAGGTGCTCCTGACCTCCTACCCCGAGGCCCGCCGGGTGCTGGACCTGGACGCGCTCCAGCTCCGCCGCTTCGCCTCCGGGACCCAGGTGTTCCGCGGCGGCAAGTTCCATACCCTGGCCGATCCCTTCCGGCGCCCGCTCGATGCGGGCAGGACCGCGGTGGCTCCGCTGGGAACGTTCTGGGACAAGCTCCGGCTGGTGCGTCTGCGCGCGCACGCCGGCTCCGGCACGCTGGACGAGCTCTTCTCCCGTCCCCACGAGTCCACCCACGACCGGCTCCGCCGGCTCGAGTTCAGCCAGGAGTTCGTGGACGCGTTCTTCCGCCCGTTCCTGCGCACGGTGTTCCTCGAGCCCGAGCTCGCCACCTCCAGCAGGAAGCTCGAGTTCGTCGTCCGGATGGTCGCCCAGGGCGAGGCGGCGGTCCCGGCACGGGGGATGGCCGAGATTCCGGCGCAGCTGGCCCGCGGTCTTCCCGCGGGTGCGCTCCGCACCGGCACGGCCGTCGCCCGCGTCCATCCCCAGGCGGTGGAGCTGGAGTCGGGCGGGCGCGTCGAGGCGTCCGCGGTGGTGGTGGCGACCGACGGCGCGACCGCGGCGCGGCTGGTTCCCGCCTTCACCGCGCCGCACACCCTCGGGGTGACCGCGTTCTCCTTCGAGGCGCCCGAGCCGCCGGGGCGCGGGCCGTGGCTCCTGCTCGCCGGCGAAGGGCGCGGCCCGGTGAACAGCGCCGCGGTGATGAGCGAGGTCGCGCCGGAGTATGCGCCCCCCGGGAAGTCGCTGGTATCCGCCTCGGTGCTGGACACGCGCGACCACCCCGGCGAGCTCGAGCCCCGCGTCCGCGCGCAGCTGCGCACCTGGTTCGGCGGCGCCGTCGACGGATGGCGGCTGATCCGCGC
>DASROG010000110.1:0-4625 GCA_035646995.1 Myxococcaceae bacterium | reverse complement strand
CCTCCGCCGCGGCCGGGACCCGTTCGGGCTGTCTGCCCCCGCCAGCACCCCCGTCCGGGGCTACCAGGTCGAGCCGAAGATCCCTCCGCCGGCCGCGGCGGAGGAGATGTCACTCGACCTCGGCTCGGAGGCGCCCGCATCCGCAGCCGACGGCGGCGAGGCCCAGCTCCGGGAAGCCCTGGGCAAGGCCTCGCGAGAGGTCATCGAGAAGATCGCCTGGGAAGTGGTCCCCCAGCTCGCCGAGACGATCGTGCGCGAAATCGCCGAGCGGACGATGCGCGAGCGGGACGGAAAAGGCTAAACACCCTCCCTCACGGGTATGTCGGACGAGAACCAGGGAGGACTTCCCAAGGCCTACGAGCCTTCGGAGGTCGAGGCGCGCTGGTACAAGCGCTGGGAAGACGCGGGCTGCTTCAAGGCCGAGGCCACGTCGAGCAAGCCGCCCTACTGCATCGTCCTGCCACCCCCCAACGTCACCGGCTCGTTGCACATCGGCCACGCGCTCACCGCAACGCTGGAGGACGTCCTCATCCGCTGGCACCGGATGCGCGGGTTCAACACCCTCTGGCAGCCCGGCGTGGACCACGCCGGCATCGCCACCCAGCTGGTGGTGGAGCGCGAGCTGAGGAAGAACGAGGGCAAGTCGCGCCACGACCTCGGCCGCGCGGAGTTCGTCCGCCGGATCTGGGAGTGGAAGGAGCGCTACGGCGCCCGCATCAAGGTCCAGCACGAGGCGCTGGGAGCGAGCCTCGACTGGAGCCGCGAGCGCTTCACCATGGACCCGGGCAGCTCGCGCGCGGTGCTCGAGGTGTTCGTGCGGCTGTACGAGGAGGGGCTCCTCTACCGTGCCAACCGCCTCATCAACTGGTGCCCGGACTGCCACACCGCGCTCAGCGACCTCGAGGTGGAGCACGAGGAGCGGCAGGGATCGATCTGGGAGATCCGCTACCCGGTGAAGGGGCAGGACCGCTTCCTCACCCTGGCCACCACTCGCCCGGAGACGATGCTCGGCGACACCGCGGTGGCGGTGCATCCCGAGGATCCGCGCTACCGGGACCTCATCGGCAAGTCGGTGGTCCTCCCGCTGCTCGACCGGGAGATTCCGATCATCGCCGATGCCACCCTGGTGGACCCGGAGTTCGGCACCGGCGTGGTGAAGGTCACGCCGGCCCACGACTTCAACGACTACCAGACCGGACTGCGCCACGGCCTGCCGATGATCTCCATCCTCGACGAGGCCGCGAGGACCAACGAGGCCGCGGGACCCTACGCCGGGCTGGACCGGTTCGAGGCGCGGAAGCGCGTGCTCGCCGACCTGGAGGCCCGCGGCCTGCTGGTGTCCGAGAAGCCACACGCGCTCAGCATCGGCCTCTGCCAGCGCAGCGGAACCATCGTCGAGCCGCGCCTCTCACCGCAGTGGTTCGTGAAAATCGAGCCACTGGCGAAGCCGGCCCTCGAAGCGGTGGAGCAGGGGAGAACCCGCATCGTCCCCGAGACCTGGAACGCCACGTACTTCCACTGGATGCGGAACATCCAGGACTGGTGCGTGAGCCGGCAGCTCTGGTGGGGCCACCAGATTCCCGCCTGGTACTGCGAGGCGTGCACGCCGCGGACGCCGTCCGGCGCGCTCGACCTGGAGAAGGCCACGCCCATCGTCGCGAGGACGCGCCCCGCGTCCTGTCCGAGGTGCAGGGGTTCGGCGCTGACGCAGGACGCCGACGTCCTGGACACCTGGTTCAGCTCGGGGCTGTGGCCATTCAGCACCCTGGGCTGGCCCGACCGGACGCCGGAGCTGAAGACCTTCTACCCGACCTCGGTCCTCGAGACGGGCCACGACATCCTCTTCTTCTGGGTCGCCCGGATGATGATGCTGGGCATCCACTTCATGGGCGACGTGCCCTTCCGCACCGTCTACCTGCACGCGATGGTGCGCGACGAGAAGGGCGAGAAGATGTCGAAGGTGAAGGGGAACGTCATCGACCCCCTCGACGTCATCCACGGCACCGACGCCGAGGCCGTCCCCCGGAGCCTGAAGAACAAGTTCCCCCAAGGCCTGCCCGCGTTCGGGGGTGACGCGTTGCGTTACACACTCGCTGCCCTCGCGGCGCAGGGCCGGGAGATCAAGCTCTCGCTCGAACGGGTCAACGGCTACAGGGCCTTCACCAACAAGCTGTGGAACGCCTCGCGCTTCCTGCTCCTCAACGTCGGGGACTTCCACCCAGGAGCCCGCCCGCTGCGAGACCGGCCGCTGACGCTCGCCGACCGGTGGATCCTCTCGCGGACCGAGCGAGTGACCCGCGAGGTGAACGACGCGCTGGGCCGGTACGAGTTCGCCGAGGCGGCGTCGGCGCTCTATCAGTTCACCTGGCACGCGTTCTGTGACTGGTACATCGAGCTGACCAAGCCGGCGCTCCAGGGCACCGACGCCGAGCGGGGTGACACCACGCGCGCGGTGCTCGTTCACGTGCTGGATCGGCTGCTGCGGCTGCTCCATCCGTTCATCCCCTTCATCACCGAGGAGATCTGGCACCGGCTTCCCGGCGTCCCCGAAGACGCATTCCTGATGCTTGCGGCCTACCCCCAGGAAGGGCCCGAGGATCCCGCCGCCGAGGCGGAGATGGCGCCGGTCATCGCGGTCATCGAGGGCATCCGCAACATCCGGGGTGAGAGCAACCTCCCGCCACTCCAGAGGATTCGGGCGGTCGTCCAGACCGACGACGCGGCGCTCCGAGCGGCCCTGGAACGCCACCGGGGCTACGTGGAGCCGCTGGCCGGGCTGTCCGAGCTCATGCTGCAGCCGGTGGGGACCCCGCCACCGTCGAGCGCGTCATGGGTGGGACAGGGGGTTTCCGTCTACGTTCCGCTGGCGGGCCTGTTGGATCTCGACGAAGAACGCGCGCGTCTGCGGAAAGAGATCGCCCGTGCCGAGTCGGATCTGGCAGCCTTGAGGCGAACGCTGGACAATCCGAGCTTCGTTGCGCGGGCACCAGCCGACGTGGTGGAGAAGGACCGGGCTCGGGTGAGCGAGCTCGAGGCTCGAAGGGCCAAGCTGCTCGACAACCTCAGTCGGATCTGACCTGGAGGAACGATGTCCGAGAGAACACCGGAAGAGATGGAGTCGAACGGAATGGGGGGCATGGGCGGAGGGATGGGCGGAGAGCCCGCCCCCGCTCCCGTCAGCTCCGGGATGGGAATGGGCATGGGCGGCGGCGAGTCGATCGCGCCGGCCAAGACCTCCGCGGCTCCGAGCAGGCCGCGCCGCTCGGGCGGAGTGAAGAAGAAGGCCGCGGGCAAGAAGAAGGCCCCGGCCCGCAAGGCGGCGCGGAAGGCCGGCCGAAAGAAGAAGAGCGCGGCTCGCAAGGTCGGGCGCAAGGCGAGGCGCACCGCGCGCAAGGGCAGGCGGCAGGCGCGGCGCGGCGTGCGGCAGGCGCGGCGCGGGGCGCGGCAGGTCCGCCGCCAGGCCAGGCGCGGGGCGCGGCAGGCGCGGCGCGGCGCGCGGAAGTCCCGGCGCTAGAGCACCCGGCGCTCGCCGCCTCCAGGCCATGGACTTCGTCGACCGGCTGATCGACCTGGCGCTGGAGGAGGACCTGGGGGCTGCCGGCGACGTGACGACGCAGGCGCTCGTCCCCGAGGGTGCTCGGGGAAGGGCGGAGGTCTGGGCGAAGGAGCCGCTGGTCCTCGCGGGCACGCGCGCCTTCGCCCGGGTGTTCACCCGCCTCGAGCCCGAGGCCGAGGTGCGCTTCTCCGAGGTCGACGGCGCGCACATCGCCGGCAGGGCCGTGGTGGGCACGGTCTCGGCGTCGCTGCGCACGCTGCTGGTGGGCGAGCGCACGGCGCTCAACATCCTCCAGAGGACCTGCGGCATCGCCACGCTCGCGGCGCGGGCGGCCGACGCGGTGAAGGGGTCGAAGCTCCGCATCCTCGACACACGGAAGACGAGTCCCGGAATGCGCGGGCTGTCGAAGGAGGCTGTGCGCGCCGGTGGCGCGTCGAACCATCGCTTCGGGCTGTTCGACGGGGTGCTGATCAAGGACAACCACCTGGCAGCGGTGGGAGGCGACGTGCGCGAGGCGCTCCGGAGGGCCCGGGCGCACGCGCCGCAGCTGGTGAAGATCGAGATCGAGGTCACCCGGCTGGACCAGCTTCCCGAGGCCATCGCCGGCGGCGCCGACGTGGTGCTGCTCGACAACATGGACGACGCGACCGTCGCCGAGGCGGTGCGGATCGCCGCGGGGAGGGTGCAGCTGGAGGTGTCGGGCAACGTCACGCTCGAGCGGCTGCCGCGGCTGGCGAAGATCGGCGTGGACTTCGTGTCGATGGGGGCGCTCACCCACTCGGCGCGGGCGATGGACCTGTCGCTCGAGATCGTCGAGGCCTGAGCGACGAGGTGACGACTCGGGCGGCGACGCGCTCCCGGCGGAGTCCTTCGTGCCGCCTGCTGCATCCCGTCCGTGACGAGCAGCCGCCGTGCTCGCTTCCGGGGCTGCGGGAGGTGTCGCATGTGTTTCCTCGACGGGAAGCCAGACGGACGACGACCTCCGCCGCCAGATCTCCGGCCGGCCCTGAGGATTGCTGCTCAGCGTCCCTGCACGACGGACTCGACCCGGGGCTCGCCCTCCGCGGAG
>DASROG010000109.1:0-5453 GCA_035646995.1 Myxococcaceae bacterium | reverse complement strand
GGCGGCCAACAAGTACCAGGACGCCCTCGACAACTACCGCCAGGTGATGCCCTACCAGCCGGACAACCCCCGGCTGCGCGCGGGGATGGCCTGGGCGCTGGTCGGCCTGCAGCGACAGCCCATGGCGGACAACGTCTGGCGCGTGGCGGTCACCTCCGATCCGGCAGCGGTCGACGCGCTCGGAGACCGGCTGTCGAAGGCGGGAAACAAGGAGAGCGCCCGGGCCCTCTGGACGAAGCTGCAGTCCACCGCCCCGGACTACGCCTCGAGGTCGGGCGTGCAGAAGAAGCTCAGCGGTTCGCCCTGAGGTCGCCCGCCTTCGCCACCGGCACCTCCTTCATCGTCGCCGGTCCAGCGAGGGTCGGGTCGGCGAAGGTGACCTCGTCGCGGCCGAGGAACTGCGCCGGTCCGTCGAGCAGACCCAGCAGCCCGCGCCGCCGCATCCACGCCACCGACACGGTGAGCAGCACGGCCGCCATGGCCATGGTGAGCCGGAGCCCCACCTGGTCGCCGACCCAGGAGAGCGCGAGCAGCCCGGTCGCGTAGCCCACGCCGAGCACCATGGTGTAGAGGCTGCTCACCCTCGCCTGGAGCAGGCGCGAGACACGGCTCATGCAGGTGGCGTTCACCCCGGTCAGGGTGGACAGGTACGCGCCGCCGAGCAGCGCCACCAGCACCACCGCCATCCAGAAGGACGGGACGAGCCAGTAGGCGACGGCGACCGTGCCGAGCAGGAGCGTCATCCGGCTCACCAGGCGGCGGCGCCCCCAGCGATCGGCGAGGGTGCCGGTGAGCACTGCGGCGGCGATGGCCCCCACGCCCTGTGCCGTGGCCAGCAGCGAGGTTCCGGCGGCCCCGTGGCCGAAGACGGTGATGGCGTAGACCGGGATGAGGGCGATGAAGGGTGCCACCAGCACCGAGATCAGGCTGGTCAGCACCAGGGCGGTGCGGATCCCGGCGTCCTCGCGCGCCACCCGGAACCCGGTGACGATCTCCGCCCACAGGTGGTCGTGCTCGCGGTGCTCGGGCCTGGGCGGCAGGTGGACCAGCATGAGCGAGACCAGGACGGCCACGAAGCTGGCGGCGTTGCAGAAGAACGCGGTCGCCAGCCCCCCGGCGGCCATGGCCAGCGCCGCGAGGGACGGGCCGATGATGCGGCCCAGGTTGTACTGCGCCGAGCTCAGGCTCAGGGCGGAGAGGAGATCCTCGGCGGGCACGAGCTCGGCGAGGAGCGAGGAGTAGACCGGCGCGACCAGCGCGTTCACGCAGCCGGCGAGAAAGGCCAGAACCGCCACCGCGGGCACGGAGAGCCGCCCGGTGAGGGCGAGCACCGCCAGCACCACGGCGATGAGGGTCTGCGCGGTGGTGAGGATGGCGAGGAGCCGCCGCCGATCGGTCCGGTCGGCAAGCGCTCCCGCCAGCGGCCCCAGGACCAGCGAGGGCAGGTAGACGAGCGCCGCCACCGTGCCCGTCCAGCCGGCCCGGCCGGTGGCCTGGGTGACGTAGACGCCCACCCCGATGGTCTCCATCCACGTGCCGACGTTGGAGATGAACGCGCCCAGCCAGAAGCGGACGAAGTTCGGATGGCGAAAGGCGCGAAGCGAGGACAGCCGGTCCTGCCTCGCGCGCACGGGGTGGGCGACAGCGAGATCCAAGGGAGGGTGACCGCCAGGAAGTCTATCTGGTCCCCGGTGGCACCGCTGGCACAGTCCAGCCCCGTTTTCCGGTCGCAGCGAAGGCTTGCAGCGCGGGGAGGGTCCCTGGCAAGCAGGGAGGACTGGAGCCCACCCGTGCTCGCCTTCGTCGACACGCCCCGTCCTTCCTCTCCCCGCCGCCGCGCGCTGCGCGGACCGCTCCTCGCCCTCGCCGGGGCCATCGCCCTGTACGTCGCGCTCTGGGTCATCCCCTGGCGGCTCCACCCGTCCACCGGCGCGGGTGCGCTCCGCGTCTACCAGGTGGGACAGGACGGCGTGCTCCAGCCGGTGCCCGAGGGAGGACCGGTGGTCGCGGGCTCGCGCGTGGCGTTCGGGGTCAGCTCGCAGCGCGAGGCCTCGGTGGTGATCCTCGGCCTCTACCCGCGCCGGGTGGTGCTGGTGAGCCCGTCCCAGCCTGCCACCGGTGCCATCGAGCGGATCCGCCCCGGCGGGCCGACGGTGCTCGCCGACCGCCCGGCCCTCGAGGGTCCGCCGGGGACGGTCCGGTTCCTCGCGGTGTTCTGCAAGAGCCCGCTCCCGCCGGACACGGTCCTGAAGGCGGGACAGCGGGCGCTCGCGGTCGGGCAGGGAGACCCGGACGCGGTGCGCACCCTGGACCTGGGCTGCGGCGAGGCCTTCGCCAGCGCGCGGGTCACGACGCCCTAACCGACTTCGGCCGCCCTGACCACTCACCGCGGCCGCCCTGACCCCGCTGACTATAGGGCCCGAGGACCCCCTGACCCGGACCGCGACTGCGGCCGCCCTGACCTAGATGAGCCGCGCGGCGAGCAGGTCCTGCACGTCGATGAGGCCCACCGGATGCCCGTCGGCGTTCACTACCGGGAGCTGGTCCACGTGCGCCTCGCGCATCAGCGCTGCGGCGGTGAGGGCCAGGTCCTCGGGCGACACGCAGCGCGGGTGGTGGCCCATCACCGCGGAGACGGGGAGATCGAAGTCGGTCTTCCCCTTCTCCACCATCCGCCGCAGGTCGCCGTCGGTGAAGATTCCCACCAGCCGGCCCGACGCGTCGACCACGTTGGTGGCGCCGGGGCGGCCCGGGGTGTTGGTCATCACCACCACCGCCTCGTGGAGGGGGGCGTCGGCGCGAACGACCGGATTGGCCGGACCGGCGCGCATCACCTCCAGCACCCGCATCACGCTGCGCCCCAGCTTCCCGCCGGGGTGCAGCGCCGCGTACTCCTCGCTGCTGAACTGGCGCGTCTTGAGGAGGGTCATCGCCAGGGCATCCGAGACCGCGTGGAGCGCGGCCGAGCTGGCGGTGGGCACCAGCCCGAGCGGGCACGCCTCGGGGATGGCGCCCACGTCGAGCACCACGTCGGCGCCGCGGGCGAGCGGCGAGTCGCCGTCCCCCGTGATGGCGATGACCTGGGCGCCGAGCCGCCGGAGCGAGGGGAGGAGTCGCACCAGCTCCTCGGTGGACCCGCTGTTGGACAGGGCCAGCACCACGTCCCCGCGGCTGACCCGTCCCAGGTCGCCGTGGAGCGCCTCCGAGGGGTGAAGGTAGAGGGACGGCACGCCGGTCGAGGCCAGGGTCGCGGACAGCTTCTGAGCGATGAAGCCCGGCTTGCCGAGCCCGGTGACCACCACGTGTCCCTCGCAGGCCCGCATCAGCTCCAGTGCCCGGAGGAAGCTCGTCCCCAGGCGACCCTTGGCACCGAGGATGGCCGCGGCCTCGGCATCGAGCACACCGCGGGCGTAGGCGAGGGCGTCGGCGCGCTGCACCACCCTCCTCCGCGAGGCCGAGGGCCGGGAGCGCACGCGAGAGGGTCGGGAGACGGGGCGTCGCATCAGGAGCCGGAAAGGCGCTCATACCGCGAGGCGCCGGGGGAGGCCAGCGCTCCGACCGGGGTGTGCTGAGTACAGCGAGGCGGGCGAGACCGAAGCGAGACGGCGCACACCAGGAGCGAGCGGCGGAGGCGTACCTCGTGGTACGTCGAGCAGCGCAGCGACGAGGCTGCGCGTCGCAGCGAGAGGATCGGCCGCCGCAGCAATCGGCACACTCCGCCGGAGCACTCTGGGGTGCGCCGGCCCGTTCCCTCCGTGCGGACCCTCCTCACGCTCCTGCTGTTCGCCTCGACCCTGGTGGCGGTGGTCCTCCGCCCCCGGGGCATCGCCGCCGGGTGGTGGACGTGCGGCGCGGCGGCCATCGCTCTCGCCACCGGCCTGGTGCACCCGAGCGAGGTGTGGGGACTGGTGCTGGTTGCCCGGGAGGCGCTGCTGTTCCTCCTTGCGCTGCTCCTGCTCTCGGCACTGCTCGAGGCGAGCGGCTTCTTCGAGTGGGCGGCGGTGCTCGCCGCGCGCTCGGCCCGGAGCGGCGCGGGGCTCCTGCTGAACGTGCTCCTTCTCGGGGCGCTCATCACCACCGTGCTCTCGCTGGACACCACCGCGGTCATCCTCACGCCGCTGGTGGTGGCCGCGGTGCAGCGGCTCGAGGTCCCGCCGCGGCCCTACATCCTGCTCTGCGTCTTCGTGCCCAGCGTGGCGTCTCTGCTGCTCCCGGTGAGCAACCTGACCAATCTGCTGCTCGCCGCGCACGTGCCGGCGGCCCGCTTCGCCGCCTTCAGCGCTCTGCCGCAGCTCGCGGTGCTCCTCGTGCTCTGGGCCGGGCTCCGGCTCGCGTGCCGGAGCGAGCTGGTCGCGCGGCTCGAGACGGCAGCGTTGCCTGCCCCGTCGAAGGTCATCGTGGACCGGCTGTTCTTCCTCGTCGCCTGCGCCGTGCTGGTGCTGATGGTGCTGGGTTACTTCCTGGGTCCGGTCCTGGACGTCCCGGTGTGGATGACGACGTTCGCCGGCGTGGGGGTGCTGGGCGCGGTCGGGCTGGCCCGCGGAAGGCTCGGGCGGAACGAGGTGCAGCACCTCTCGCTGGGAGTCTTTCCCTTCGTGATCGGGCTCTTCGCTCTGGTGCAGGCGGTGGAGAACCTCGGGTTGAACCGGCCGCTGGTCCGCTGGCTCGCCGAGCCGCGCCCACCGCTGGCGGGGCTGGCGGCCATGACCGGGGTGGCGAGCATCGCCTCCGCCGCGCTCAACAATCTCCCGGCCACGCTGCTCGTCCGCTCGTTGCTGGCCGACCTCCAAGCCCCGGAGCGATGGATGCACGCGGCCCTCCTGGGGACGAACGTCGGCGCCTGTCTGACGCCGCACGGAACGCTCGCCACGCTGCTCGTCCTCGGGGCGGCGGCCCGGCGAGGGGAGGACGTGCCGCCACTGGAGGTCCTGAAGGTGGCGGTGTGGCTGGTCCCGGCGATGCTCGTCGCCGGCCTCGCCGGGCTGTGGGCGGTCGGATGACGGAGTGCAAGGGCGCGGACGCCGTCGCGGCGCGGCAGCCGAGGACCCGAGCGTGGTGCCCCCGAGGTCACTAGCCTTCGCGGACCCACGTCTCGCCTCCGAGCCTCCATGACCCGCTCTCCTTTCCGGCCGGCGATCCTGCTCGTGCTTGCCCCGCAGCTCGCGTTCGCCGCCGCGGCGCCCAGCGCTCCCCGGGGCGCCTCGGTGTTCCAGGCGCGTTGCGCGCTCTGCCATTCCGTCGAGCCCGGCGCGGGCGGCGGACAGGGACCCAACCTGCGCGGTGTCGTCGGCCGGAAGGCGGCGACCACCGACTTCAGCGACTCGGCCGCGCTGACCCGCTGGGGGCGGACCTGGACTCCCGAGCTCCTCGACAGGTACCTGATCGCCCCCACGAAGCTCGTGCCCGGCACGACCATGGTGCAGAAGGTCACCGACCGGACCGAGCGCGCCGAC
>DASROG010000108.1:0-5448 GCA_035646995.1 Myxococcaceae bacterium | reverse complement strand
CGCACCACCTCCACCACCGCCTCCTCCGCGTACGGCGGGTCGGCGAACACGAGAGCGAACCGCCGCCCCTCCGACGCCAGTCGGGGGACCGCCCGCGCCACGGGCATCCGGAGGAGCTCGATCGCGCTCTCCATTCCCAGGGCCCGGGCGTTCTCCTGGACCAGCCGCGCGGACTCCGCCCCCTGATCCACCAGCACCGCCCGGTGCATCCCCCGCGAGAGCGCCTCGAACGCCAGCGCTCCCGTGCCGGCGTAGAGGTCCAGGACCTCTCCACCCTCGAAGAACTGACCGAGCAGGTTGAAGAGCGACTCGCGAACCCGGTCCGCGGTGGGCCGCAGACCGGAGCTCTTCGGCCCGGCCAGAGGACGCCCCCGATGCGTGCCGGCGACGATGCGCACGGCCGAGGCCGCTATCCGGCCCCCGGGCCGGCCAGTGCCTGACTCTCGATCTGCAGCGTGCTGTGGTCGATGCCGAACCGCTCCACCAGCGCGCGCTTCGCCGCCACCAGGATGGTGTCGTTCTCGCAGGCGCTCGGCTCGTCCACCACCAGATGGGCCGAGAGCGCCACCATCCCGCTCCCCACCGTCCAGATGTGGAGGTCGTGCACCGCGGTGACCCTGGGGATGCAGGCGAGCGCCTTCTCCACCCCCTCCACGTCCACGTGCGGGGGCACGGTCTCCAGCAGCACGTCCACCGCCTCGCGGAGCAACCGCCAGCCGCCCACCACCACCACCGCCGAGATGCCCATCGAGATGACCGGGTCCACCCACTTCCAGCCGGTGAAGGCCATCACCGCCGCGCCGAGCAGCACCCCCACGCTGGAGAGCGCGTCGCCCACCACGTGCAGGAACGCGCTCCGGGTGTTCAGCGAGTGACCGGAGTGCAGGACCCCCATCGCCAGGAGATTCGCTCCGAGGCCGGTGGTGGCCACCACGGCCATGGGCCCCAGATCCACCGCGGTGGGGCGCTTCAGCCGCTCGACGGCCTCGATCACGATGAACACCGTGATGCCCAGGAGCAGCACCCCGTTCACCAGCGCGCTGAGGATCTCCAGCCGCACGTAGCCGTAGGTGCGCTTGCGGTTGGCCGGGCGGCCCGCGAACCAGGCCGCGAGCAGCGCCAGCCCCAGCGCCGACACGTCGGTCCACATGTGTCCGGCATCCGAAAGGAGGGCCAGCGAGCCGGTGAGCCAGCCCCCGACCGCCTCCACCACGGCGATGAGACAGGTGAGGACCAGTGCCGCCGTCATCCGCCGGGTGTCGCGCGCCCGGGCCAGGTCCCCGGCGCGCAGGCTCGGGCTGTCACACGGCTGGGCGTGGTCCGCGTGTCGCGGGTCGGAGAAGGCAGGGGGATGCGAATGGACGTGGGTCACGTGGGAGTGCTCGAGGCTCCTCGTTACACTATGGCCCGGTGAGTCGCGACGCCATGCCCTCGCCCGCCCCGGGTGCGCCCGCGCCCAGGCGCCCGTCCGCACGCGTTCGCCCGCCGCGCGGGCCGAGGACCTTCCTCGTCGCGCGACCGGATGGCGCGGAGGTTCAGGTCGAGGTGGAGGGGAGTGGCCGCTCGACCGTCGTGCTCTGCGACGGCCTGGCCTGCGACGGCTTTGCCTGGAAGTACCTCCTTCCGGTGCTCTCGGAGCGGCACCGTGTCGTCCACTGGCACTACCGGGGGCACGGTCGGTCGCCGCTGCCGCCCCCGGGCGTGGTCCCCTCCATCCCCCAGTTCGCCGACGACCTCGAGGCCGTCCTCGACGCGCTCCGGGTCAGGAGCGCGGTCCTCGTCGGCCACAGCATGGGCGTCCAGCTCGCGCTCGAGTTCCACCGGCTGCACCCTGCCCGCGCGCGCGCGCTGGTGCTGGTCTCCGGCAGCCCCGGACACCCCCTGGACACCTTCCACGACACCACCCTGCTCCGCCGGGCGCTCCCCTCGCTCCGCCGGGGCGCGGAGCGCTTCCCGCGGGTCGCCGCCGCGCTCACCCGGGTGGGCGTCCGGAGCGGCCTGGCGATGGAGATCGCCATGTCCACCGAGGTGAACTCGAGCCTGCTGCGCCGCGGGGACCTCCGGCCCTACTTCGAGCACGTCGAGCGGATGGACCCCCGCTACTTCTTCCGGGCGATGCAGGCTGCGGCCGAGCACGGCGCCGAGGACCACCTGCCCGCCGTCGACGTGCCCACCCTGGTCGTCGCCGGAGATCGCGACCGCTTCACCCCCACCTGGCTCTCGCGCCGCATGGCGCTGGAGATTCCCTCCGCCGAGCTGTTCCTGGTCCGGGGTGGGAGCCACACCGCCCTTCTGGAGCGACCGGAGGAAGTGAACCGCGCTGTGCTCGATTTCCTCCAGCGGCTCGCCCCGTCGCGACGCAGAGGGCGCCCTTGACCCTCCGCGCCACCGGGCGTCACGCTCTGGGGATCTGCCGAGGCTCGCTGCACCCTTGAGCGACGACACCACCAACCTCCACCCCATCCCCACCACCCAGCCACAGCCGGTCGCGGCCTGGCTGGTGGTCACCATCGCCTCCACGCCGGGCACGGTGGGGCGGAGCTTCAAGATCAGCGGCGAGGAGTCCATCGTCGGCCGGAGCCCCGAGGCCCAGGTCCGGCTCCTGGAGGAGGGCGTCTCCCGCAAGCACGCCCGCATCATCCGGACCACCGAGGGCAAGTTCGAGCTCACCGACCTCGGCTCCACCAACGGCACCTACCTCAATGGGACGCGCCTCGCCGGCCCGGGTCGGCTCGACGAGGGCGATCGGGTCCAGCTCGGCGGCCAGTGCAGCCTCCGCTTCACCTTCAAGGAGACCTCCGACGGGGAAGAGAACCTGCGCGAGGCGCTCGCCGCCGCGCAGGTGGCCACCTTCAGCCTCGACCTGCGCAGCAGCGTCATCAGCTGGAACGAGACGGTGGAGCGGGTGGTGGGGGCGCCGGCGGGAACGCTCTCGCGCACCGCCCTGCCGATGATGGACTTCGTCCACGCCGACGATCGGGAGCGGGTCCGGAGCGCGGTGGACGCCGCGGTACAGGGCCGCCGGCAGTTCGACGCCGAGTTCCGCTTCATTCGCCCCGGCGCCGAGGGCGCGCTGTGGGTGGCGGCCAAGGGCAACGTGATGCGCGACGGGGACGACACGCCCCTTCGCATCGTCGGGACGCTGATGGACGTCAGCGCCCGCAAGCAGACCGAGCAGGAGCTGCGGCGCGAGGCGCTGCTCTTCGGGAGCCTGAACGACGGCGTCATCTTCCTCGACCTCCAGGGGAACGTGGTCGACTGGAACAGCTCCGCCGAGCGGCTCTTCGGCTACTCCAAGGGCGAGGTGCTCGGGCGCGCCTGGTCCGACGTGCTGAAGCTCTCGGAGCAGAACCTGCAGGCCACGGTCCTCGCCGCGCTGAGGCGCTACGGTCGCTGGAGCCGCGAGGTGGTCGCCCTCCGGAAGGACGGGTCGGAGACCTTCTGCGAGGTGACGGTGGTCCCGCTCCGCGACGCGGAAGGACGCCACATCGCCACCATCGCCGTGCACCGGGACATCGGCGAGCGCCGGGCCATGCAGGCCCAGCTCCTGGTGGCCAGCCGGCTGGCCTCGGTGGGCACCCTCGCCGCCGGCGTGGCGCACGAGATCAACAACCCCCTGGCCTTCGTCAACGCCAACGTCCTCTACCTCGCCGACGAGCTGGAGCGCTTCCGGACCGCGCTCGGGCCGGCCACCGACGAGATCCTCCAGCTGGTCGCGGAGACCCGCCAGGGCGTGGAGCGCATCGGCCTCATCGTGCGGGACCTCAAGGCCTTCAGCCGCGTCGACTCCGAGGACGTGTCGGCGGTGGTGGATGTGAGGAAGGTGCTCGCCTTCGCGGAGAAGATGGCCGGCAAGGAGATGCGCCAGCGGGCGCGCGTGCTCCGGGACATCCAGCCGGTGCCGATGGTGAAGGCGAACGAGTCGCGGCTGGGGCAGGTGTTCCTGAATCTCTTGCTCAACGCGGCGCAGGCGATCCCCGACGGCGCCGCCGCCGAGAACGAGATCCGCATCCGCACCCGGGCCGACGGCCTCGGACGGGCGGTGGTCGAGGTCTCCGACTCCGGGCGCGGCATCCCCGAGGACCTCCGGGCCCGGGTGTTCGACCCCTTCTTCACCACCAAGCCGGTGGGCGAGGGCACGGGCCTCGGCCTGTCGATCTGCCTGGGCATCGTGCGCTCACTGGGCGGGGAGATCCTCCTCGAGTCGGAGGTTGGCAAGGGAAGCACCTTCCGGGTGGCGCTCCCGCCGCACCAGCCCGAGCGGACGACGGCGGTGTTCCCCGGACCCGAGGCGCAGCCACCCCAGCCAGTGAAGCTCCTAGTGGTGGACGACGAGCCCTACATCTGCACCGCGATCCAGCGCCTCCTCCGGCGCGAGCACCGGGTCACCGCCCTGACCACGGTGCGCGAGGCCCTGGCCCTGCTCGAGACCGGCGAGCGCTTCGACGTCATCCTCTCGGACCTGATGATGCCGGAGCAGAACGGCGAGGACTTCTACAAGGAGCTCCACCGCGTCGCGCCCGATCAGGCGAAGCGGATGATCTTCATGACCGGCGGCGCGTTCACCCCCAGGAGCGAGGAGTTCCTCCGCAGCTCTCCGGTGCCCCAGGTGGCGAAGCCGATCAGCCTGGAGATGCTCCAGGGGGCGATCCGGCAGGTGGTCGAGGCGACCTCCCGCAGCTGAGCGCTCCCAGAGTTGCGAACCCGCGAGGGCGCACGCTATGAGCACGCCGCGCCGCGCCAGCGCCCGGTCCTCCCTTTATGATCCCCCGCGAGAACATCCGGAACGTGGCCATCGTGGCCCACGTCGACCACGGCAAGACCACCCTGGTGGACCACATGCTCCGCCAGGCGGGGGTGTTTCGCTCCAACGAGGCGCTGGTCGAGCGGGTCATGGACTCGAACGACCTCGAGCGCGAGAAGGGCATCACCATCCTCGCCAAGAACACCGCGGTGCAGTACCGGGGGCACCAGATCAACATCATCGACACCCCCGGCCACGCGGACTTCGGCGGCGAGGTCGAGCGCGGGCTCCGGCTGGTGGACGGCGTTCTGCTCCTGGTCGACGCCGCCGAGGGTCCCCTCCCCCAGACCCGATTCGTGCTCTCCAAGGCGCTGGCCATGGGGCTCAAGACGGTGCTGGTGATCAACAAGATCGACCGGCAGGACGCCCGGCCGCGCGAGGTGCTGGACCAGGTCTACTCGCTGTACATCGACCTCGGCGCGGACGAGTCGCAGATCGACTTCCCGGTGCTGTACGCCGTCGCCCGCCAGGGCCAGGCCTCCCCCTCGCTGGCCCAGCCCGGAGGGGACCTGCGGCCGCTGTTCGAGTCGATCCTCTCGCACATCCCGCCGCCGCCCGCCCCCGCCGAGGGCGAGGAGCGGCTACGGCTGCTGGTCGCCAACCTCGACTACGACGACTACGTCGGCCGCCTGGCGATCGGGCGC
>DASROG010000107.1:0-12972 GCA_035646995.1 Myxococcaceae bacterium | reverse complement strand
GATGGAGTAGACGCGGCCGTCCTCGTTGTTGGCGTACACCGTTCCGTCCGGGCTCACCGCCGGCGCGTTGACGCACCACTCGAAGCCGTCGGGATGGTCCGGGACGCAGTCCAGTCCCCCATCGGGCTGCGTGCTGCAGCTGCGGGTCTCGGTCGAGGTGTACCGCCACTCGATCGCCAGGTCCCGCGACAGCTGGGTCATGTTGTACGGCCCCTCGTTTCCCTGGGCGTCGAAGTAGTGGTTGTCCTTGGTGACGATCGAATAGGTGTCCCCGTGCCGCCACACCGCCGGCGTCACGTCCCACCCGAAGTCGTAGGTGCCCATCAGCTGCCCGGTCGGGCTCACCTTCACCAGGTGGCCGCGGGCGCCGTTGTATGCAGTGAAGCCCCCGTACAGCACCGCGCCGTCGGGAAGCGCGACGGGAACGGACGACCCCTGATCGCTGACGCCGACGCTGGGCCTGAGCCCGTTGGACGGGTCCACGCCCATCGGAGCCCCCGAACGGCAGCTGGTCGCACGCACCCCGCAGCCGTCCTCGAGGATCTCGCGCATCCGGAACGTCCACTTCGGCGAGAGATCTGGATTGAGGGCCACCAGCGACGTGTCGTTCGGCCCGTAGTGGGCGCGGCTCACCACGAAGATGACTCCGCCCGGGCCGATGGCCGGACCGGAGTTCCACCCCGGCCGCTGGGTGCCGCAAGGTCCCGTCGGGACCGGCACGGGCGCCGGATAGGGACCCGGGATCATGCCGGCGACGAAGGTGTAGGGGCACTGGGCCGTCGCCGCCGGAGCGCCGGAGACGATGTTCCGGTACTCGACCTTAGTCGGCGCACCGTTCGTGGGCACCCGGACCAGGTAGCCCGCGCGCGCGTCCCCCGAGCTCGGCAGCACCGGGTCCAGCTCGATGACGTTGAAGAGCAGGGTCCCGTCGGCATCGACGACCAGCGGGCCGGTGACATAGCGCTGCGAGTTCGCGCTGCCGAACGGGTCGATCACCGTCTCGTTCCCGAGCTGGCGATCCAGGCGAACGACGGTGCCACCGATGGCCGGAACCCAGACCACGTCGCCCTGGACGGCGGGCTGGAAGACCGGCTCCCACCCCCGCACGGACTGGAACGGCGGTGGCTTCCAGGTGCTCGCGTACGAGTTCTGAAGCTGCAGGCTTCCCGAGACCCAGGCGTGATGCTCCACGGTCCAGGTCGGCTCGTTCCACGCGTACAGGCCGCACGGCGGAGAGGGGTCGGTTTCCCCGGGCGTCGCGCAGCTGGTGTACGTCCCGCGCTTCACCGCCATGTACAGGTCGTCGCTCAGCACCAGCGGTGAGGCGTAGTGGATGAGCAGCCCGTCCCGCCCGTAAAAGCCCGCGGACTCGGCCATCTCCTGAGCAACGAAGGGATCGACGGTGATCGTGGCCAGCGCCCGCGCGAACCCCTGGCCCGACGCGCAGGACTGGCCGGTGTGGGCCCAGTTCTGGCCCCACTGGCCCCAGTCGCAGCCGGCATCGGCGCGGAGGGGATCGGAGATGAACGGCAGTGGCGGGCCGCCATCGTTCCCGCCCGGCTCGTCCTTGCAGGCGGTGATGCTGAGGGCGAGCAGCGCGGCGACGGGCAGGTGTGTCTTCATGCGAGGAAGGGCCCCCGGGAGCTCCCCTCGGCCTCCTGGGGAGCGCACAGTTCCGCCCGGCACACCCCCGCCCGTCAAGCGAAGGGCCGGGAGTGGCGTCCGGGGCGTCCCGGTTGTAACCCAGCGGAGCCCTGGCACGTCTCCCGGGGAGGAATCGCCATGTCCAAGCCAGAGACCCCCGAGCCGCCCTCCTCCGAGGTCACCCCCGAGCCGCTCTACCTGCGCCGGCGGCAATTCCTGAAGAACGCCGGGCTGGGCGTGCTCACCGCCGCGGCGACGGGCGCCGGGCTGATCGCATTGACCCAGGGAGGGCCGGGGCTGAAGCCGGCCGGGCGGAAGGATGCGCCCGCCGTCGAGCCGACCCCACCCAAGATCCTCGGCCGCTACAGCACCGACGAGAAGCCCACCCCCTACGACGACATCACCCACTACAACAACTTCTACGAGTTCGGGACCGACAAGCTCGACCCGGCAGCGAACGCAGGCAAGCTGCAGACCCGGCCCTGGACGGTGACGGTGGACGGTCTGGTGAAGAAGCCGCTCACCGTGGACATCGACCAGCTGCTCAAGTGGTTCCCGCTGGAGGAGCGCGTCTACCGGATGCGCTGCGTGGGAAGCCTGGAGCATGGTCATCCCCTGGCTGGGCTTTCCGCTCGGTGACTTCATCCGGCGGGTCGAGCCGCTGGGCTCGGCGAAGTTCGTGGCCTTCCAGACCCTGCTGGATCCGCAGCAGATGCCGCTGCAGCGCACGCACATCCTCGAGTGGCCCTACGTCGAGGGGTTGCGGATGGACGAGGCCACACACCCGCTGACCTTGCTGGTCGGAGGGCTCTACGGGAAGGCCCTGCCGAGCCAGAACGGCGCGCCGCTCCGGCTGGTCGTGCCCTGGAAGTACGGCTTCAAGGGAATCAAGAGCATCGTGAAGATCAGCTTCCTGGAGAAGCAGCCCCCCACCACCTGGTCGATCGAGGGCCCGCGCGAGTACGGGTTCTACGCCAACGTGAACCCGGCGGTGTCTCACCCGCGCTGGAGTCAGGCCACCGAGCGGCGCATCGGGGAGTTCCAGCGCCGCAAGACGCTGCCCTTCAACGGCTACGGCGACGAGGTCGCCCAACTGTACACCGGCCTGGACCCGAAGACGCTCTACTGATGGCTCCGCGGCGGCCTCCACTTCCCTGGCTGAAGCCGGGCCTCTTCGCCGGCGGGCTGATCCCGGTCGCGGTGCTCGTCTGGCGTGCCGCGCACCGGACGCTCGGCGCGGATGCGATCGCCATCGGTCTGAACCAGCTCGGGTACCTCGCGCTGGTCTTCCTCGTCGCCTCGCTGACCTGCACCCCGCTCAAGACGCTCACCGGCTGGACCTGGCCCGTCCGGATCCGGCGGATGCTGGGGCTGTTCGCGTTCTTCTACGCCTCGCTCCACCTCCTCACCTACGTGGGCATCGACCAGCAGCTCGACTGGCCCGTGCTGTGGGGGGACGTGACGCAGCGGAAGTTCATGATCGTGGGCTTCCTCGCCTTCTGCTGCCTGGTCCCGCTCGCCTGGACCAGCACCGACGCGGCGGTACGGCGGCTGGGCTTTCAGCGGTGGAAGGCGCTGCACCGGCTGGTCTACGTCGCCGGCGTGCTCGCGGTGGTGCACTTCGCCTGGCGGGTGAAGTCGGATCTGCGGGTGCCGCTGACCTGGGCCGCGATCCTCGGGGTGCTGTTCCTGATCCGCATCGCGGACGCCATCCGGACACGCCGGCGCAAGCGTGCTCGCCAGCCGGTGGCGGCCCGCTCGGTGGACCTCGGCCCGGCCGGCTGACCGGGCTCCCCACCGTGCCCAGGGATGTGCCACGGTCGGGCTCCGGAGCTCACCGATGACCGACGACCGCCGCGGCTCGCTCCTCGCCTGGCAGTGGTTCCTCTACCCCGGGGGACACCGCGACCGCCGGAACCTCCTGGTGCACGCGCTCACCGTGCCGGTGTTCCAGATGGGCACCGTGGCCCTGGTGATGGCGCCCTTCGTGAACGGCTGGCTCGCCGCTCTCGGGGTCGGGGCGATGGTGGGGACGATGGCGCTCCAGGGGCGAACGCATCGGCTCGAGCGGACACCACCGGCTCCGTTCCGCGGCCCCGCGGACGTGGTCGCCCGCATCTTCGTCGAGCAGTGGCTCACCTTCCCCCGGTACGTGGCGAGCGGCGGGTTCCACGAGGCCTGGCTAGCGTCCGCCCCGGAGAGGCGTCGCCCCGGCACCTGACCACGCCGCTCAGGACTGGGGAGCCGGCCGCTCGTTGTTCTCGCGCTCGGCGCGCTGCGTGAGCTCGGTGACGAACGAGCGGGTGAGCGGAGACTCGGACTCGGCTCCCGTGCGGCGCTGGAAGTCCTCGGGTGAGCGCGGGCGCGGCAGCAACCGCGCTCCCAGGGAGAGCAGCTCCGACATCAGACCGGGCGCGAGGCCCTGGAGCCGTGCCCCGTTCCGGGCGCGGCCGGTGAGGATGAGCTCCGGCTTCCCGAGCTCGAGTCCGCTGACGATTTCCCGTGCTGCGGCACGGGAGCTCATCGAGAAGTAGGGGAGCGAATCGAGCACCTTGAACCACGCGTACTCGATCTCGTGTCGACCCTTCACCGCGACGTGCCGCGGGCTCCCGGTGCGCATCAGCCCCGGGCAGACGGTGGTGACGACGACGCCGTCGCGCCGGACCTCGGCGTGCAGCCCCTCGCTCCAGCCGACCAGCGCGAACTTGCTGGCCACGTACGGCAGGAGGTGCGGTGTCGGCACCTTCCCGCCGACGCTGCTGATGTTGACGATGCGCCCCGAGCCACGCTGCCGCATCTGGGGAAGCACGGTCTGCACCAGGAACAGCGGCCCGAAGAAGTGGGTGTCCATCGCCTCCTGGTAGTCCGAGACCCGCATCGTCTCCTCGGGGCCGACCTGGATGACGCCGGCGTTGTTGACCAGAACGTCCACCCGGCCGAACCGCTCCACCACCTCGCGGACCGCCCGCTGCACCTGGTCCTGGAACCGCACGTCGCAGCCGAAGATCTCCACCTCGGCGCCGGCGGCCCGGAGCTCGTCGCGAGCGCGGGCGAGCTCCTCGTCGTCCCTGGCGAGCAGCGCGAGCCGGGCGCCCTTCCTCGCGAGGACCCGCGCCAGCTCGAGCCCGAGCCCACGTGAGCCGCCGGTGACGAGCACCACCTTGCCCCTCAGGTCGTAGCGTGGACGGGTGAGCCGTCGTCCGAGCCACGCACCCGCCACCGCGATCGCCCCCAGCGTCTTCCAGTTCATTCCGCGCCGTCCCATGCGGCGAGGGTAAGCACCGGCCCGGGTGGCGCGGCGCCCCGTTCCCGGCGCTCGCCCGCCCGGGTGCCCGCTGGGCGACGTTGCCTGCGAGCCGTGGCTGAACGTATGTTCAGGACGATGGAACGGAGCCAGCTGCTGGCCATGGTGAAGCGCCTCGGCGCCGAGTTCCGGAGACGAGGCATGCACGGCCACCTTGCTCCGCTGCGGCTCTACTGGCTCGCGCTCCGTCACGACCTGGTGCAGCCCGACCGACACGGGCTCCACGTGCAGCTGTCGGAGGAGATGGTGGTGGAGTGGTTCAAGCTGCTCCGGCTCCCGCCGTACGAGAGCGCCTATCCGGTCCAGCCACCCGGATCGCGGTGCCCGCGCTGCCCGCCCGGCGACGGTCCGGCGATGGAGGTGGTCACCGAGCGGACCTTCCCCGAGGGCCGGAAGGTGGCGTGTCTCGCCTGTCGCGCTGCCTGGCTCGAGCTCGAGCCGGCCACGCGGATGGGCCGCGGCTCGGATGCCTCACGGAGGAAGCTGTCCTAGCGTCCGCCCTCCCATGGCACGGGCGAGGCACGTGGCGGTGGTGGGGTCAGGGCACAACGCGCTGGTCTGTGCGTGCTACCTGGCGAGAGCGGGCCTCCGGGTGTCGGTGTTCGAGCGGAGCCGCCAGCTGGGCGGGGCGGTGTGCACCGAGGAGCTGTTCCCCGGGTTCCTCCACGACGTGGGCAGCTCGGCCCACATCCTGATTCACGCCACGCCCATCCTCGACGAGCTGCAGCTCGCGCGGTTCGGGCTCGAGTATCTGGAGATGGATCCCTGGGCGTACTACCCGACGCCCGACGGGCCGCACCTCGCCTTCTACCGGGACCTCGACCGGACCTGCGCCTCCATCGCCCGGGTGAGCGCCGAGGACGCCGAGGCCTACCGCCGCTTCGTGCGCGACTGGACGCCGCTGGCCGAGGCGACGTTCAAGGTGTTCCAGGAGCCACCCACGCCGATGGCGGTGGGGCGCCGGTTCGTCTCCGTGCCCGGTCCGCGCCGGCCGGTGGGCGCCGGCCTCCAGGAGATTCTCCGGAGCTACGGCGACGTCATCGAGCGGCGCTTCCGCTCGGGCCCGGTGCGCGCTGCGCTGCTGTGGCTGGCCGCGCAGTCGGGTCCGGGGCCGGAGGAGCGGGCCTCGGCACCCTTCGTGGGCTGGCACGCGGTCGTGCACCGCATCGGCGCCTGGCACCCCCGGGGTGGCTCGGGGATGCTGACCCGCGCGCTCGCACGGCGGCTCGAGTCCGACGGCGGCTCGGTCCGCGGCGAGGCGCCGGTGGAGCGCATCGAGGTACAGCAGGGCAGCGTCCGGGGGGTGACGCTCGCCGATGGTGAGCACGTCCCGGCCGACCTCGTGGTCTCCGGCGCGCACGTGCGCACCACGCTGCTCCAGCTGCTCGGCCCGGAGGACCTCCCCGCCGAGGTGCGTGAGGAGGTCGAGGCGACGCGGGTCGGGAACGGCTTCGGGATGGCGGTCCGCTGCGCCACCGACGCGCTCCCCGAGTACCTGGGCGAGCCGACCGGAGCGCCGACCGACCGGCACCGGGGGCTGCAGCTGCTCGCGCGGTCGGGCGCCACCGTGCGGCAGGCCCACGCCGAGTCCCTCCTGGGGAAGAGCGCCTCCGAGCCCCAGCTCGTCGCGATGACCTTCTCCGCCTTCGACCCGGCGCTCGCGCCGGCGGGCAAGCACGTCTGCTCCCTCTGGAGCCAGTACCACCCCTACGCGCTCTCGGGCGGCGAGACCTGGGACGGCATTCGCGAGCGGGAGGCGGATCGGATCCTCGAGCAGCTCTACCGCTTCGCCCCGAACATGCGCGGGCGCATCCTGCACCGGCACATCCAATCCCCGCTGGACCTCGAGCGGCGGTTCGGGCTGCTGCGGGGCAACGTGATGCACCTGGAGATGTCGGTGGATCAGATGTTCGGGTTCCGCCCCACGCCGTCGCTCTCGCGGTACCGGACGCCGGTGAGCGGGCTGTACCTCACCGGGGCGAGCACCCACCCGGGCGGTGGAGTGTTCGGCGCCTCGGGGCTCGCCTGCGCGCGGACCGTGCTGCGGGACGTCTGAGGAGGGGAACGGCGGCGGTCACAGGCCGCGGTTCTTGTTCATCCATTCGCGCCGGTTCCAGGTGACCGGGTTCGCCCCCACCGGCGCGACGGAGAGGCGCGGATCATCGCTCTGCAGAAGCACGATCAGTCGGCCTCCGAAGAGGAGGTGCGTCCGGCTCTGCACCGCGAAGATATCGAGAAGGTTCCAGGCCCAGTCCCGCTCGCTTGCGTAGAGCCGGTCGAAACGCTCGAGGACGACGGCCCGGCCGGAGTCGATCGGGATTCTCAGGGTGGAGAGACAGTCGTTCAGCGCGTCCAGGTTCCCCCCGAAGTAGTCCGGGAACTCGAGCGCCTTGGCCAGCTCCTGCAGCGCCTGGTCCTTCCCCACCCACGTACCGGCATCGAAGGCGTCCACGACGTAGCCATGCTCCCGGAGCCAGCGAGTGTCCTCCGCAAGAACGCGACGGTCGAAATAGGACGTGATCGGTCCACTCTTGAGCAGCTCGTAATCGAGCCGCTGGTACTCATTCTCGCGGAAGGCCGCCATTCCGACGAACGGTATTCGGTCCACCGCCCTGCCGGGCAGGATGATCCGCTGATCGGGGAGGCCCGCCCGCGGTTGCGGAGATCGCTGCAAGAAGGCATGAGAGAAACGAATCGAACCGCACTCGGCCGCTCTGGCTCCAGGGCGGAGTAAGAGCTTCCCGGAAGCCGGGCTGTAAGGATTTCCGGGGGTGCTGCGTGAGCGGAACATGAACGCCACGGCTGAGCCGATCCTGGCGACGGACCGTGACCCGGTCTGCGGGATGCAGGTCGATCCGGCGCGGCCACGCGGCGGAACGTACAGCCACGCGGGGAAGACCTACGGCTTCTGCAATCCGCGATGCCGGGAGCGATTCGCCGCCGAACCCGAGCGCTTTCTTTCGTCGGAGCGAGCGATCGCAGCCTCGCAGGCGCACGCTCCCCCTCGCCCGGAAGCACCGGGTCACGAGCACCGGTTGCCCGGCCAGGCGCACGGCCCGCCGCCGAGCCCCGGGACCCGGGCCGGACAGGAAGGTGGCGGCACCTGGGTCTGCCCGATGGACCCGGAGGTGCAGTCGGACCTGCCCGGGCCGTGCCCGAAGTGCGGGATGGCGCTCGAGCCGAGAGCGCCGGCCTCGGCGATCAAGGTGGAGTGGGTCTGCCCGATGCATCCGCAGATCGTCCGGGACGTGCCGGGAAGCTGCCCCATCTGCGGCATGGCGCTCGAGCCGCGGACGGTCTCGCTGGCAGCGCCGGTCAACCCCGAGCTGAAGGACATGGAGCGGCGGCTCCTGGCCTCGGTGCCCTTCACCGTGGCGCTCCTCGCCGTCGCGATGGGGGAGATGTTCGGGTGGCGTCCTCCGGAGTGGATCGGCTGGCTCGAGCTGGTGCTCGCGACGCCCGTCGTCCTCTGGGCCGGCGCCCCGTTCTTCTCCCGTGCGGTCGCGTCCGTCCGGAATCGCAGCCCGAACATGTTCACGCTCATCGGCCTGGGCGTGGGCGTGGCCTACGGGTTCAGCGTGGTGGCCACCCTCTTTCCGGGATGGTTCCCGGACACCTTCCGCACGCATGGCCGGGTGAACGTCTACTTCGAGCCGGCGGCGGTCATCGTCGCGCTGGTCCTGCTGGGACAGGTGCTCGAGCTCCGGGCGCGCGCGGCCACTGGCGGTGCGCTGCGTGCGCTGCTGAAGCTGCAACCGGCGGTGGCGCGCCGGGTGGAGGGCGCCGTCGAGCGCGACGTCCCGCTCGCCGAGGTCCACATCGGAGACGTGCTGCGCGTCCGCCCCGGGGAGAAGATCCCCGTCGACGGGACCGTGCTCGAGGGCCGGACCAGCGTGGACGAATCACTGGTCACCGGCGAGCCCTTCCCGGTGGAGAAGGGGCCGGGCGACTCCTTGACCGGGGGGACGCTGAACCAGCACGGCAGCGTGCTCATGCGGGCGGAGCACGTCGGTGCCGATACGCTGCTCGCGGGCATCGTCCGGCTGGTCGGCGAGGCCCAGCGGAGTCGTGCCCCCGTCCAGCAGCTGGCGGACCGCGTCTCCGCTGTCTTCGTGCCGGCGGTGGTGGTCACCGCGATCGCGACCGGCGTGGTCTGGGCGCTGGTCGGGCCCGAGCCGCGTCTGGCCCACGCGGTGGTGAACGCCGTGGCGGTGCTGATCATCGCCTGCCCGTGCGCGCTGGGGTTGGCGACTCCCATGGCGGTCATGGTCGGGACCGGGCGAGGGGCGCAGGCCGGCGTGCTGTTCCGGAATGCGGCGGCCCTGGAGCGGCTCGCCGAGGTGGACACCCTGGTGGTGGACAAGACCGGGACCCTCACCGAGGGACGGCCGGTCCTCGCCGAGGTGCGGAGCGCCGCGTGGAGCAGCGAGCCGGAAGTCCTCGGGCTGGCGGCATCGGTCGAGGCGGCGAGCGAGCACCCGCTGGCCGCGGCCATCGTGTCCGGTGCACGGGCGCGCGGGCTCGCTCCGGCGCCGGTGAGCGACTTCCACGCAGACCCCGGCACCGGGGTGAGCGGTCGCGTCGGGGCGCGCACCGTGATGGTCGGACGGGAGATCGATCCGAAGCTCCCGGGGGCAGACGAGCTCCTCGAGACGGCGCTCGGCTGGCGAGAGCGCGGGCGCACCGTGGCCTTCGTCGTCGTCGACGGCCGTCCCGCCGGAGCGCTCGGCATCGAGGACCCGATCAAGGAGTCCGCCCGCGGCGCGCTGGCCGACCTCGGGCGCGAGCGGATCCGGGTGGTCATCGCCACCGGAGACCACGCGGCCACCGCGCAGTCGGTCGCCCGCGCCCTCGGCATCTCCGAGATGCACGCCGGCGTGCTCCCGGAGGGGAAGGCGGCGCTGGTCGCCGAGCTCCAGAGGACCGGCGCGGTGGTGGCGATGGCCGGAGACGGGGTGAACGATGCGCCGGCGCTGGCCCGAGCCGACGTGGGCATCGCGATGGGGACCGGGACGGACGTGGCGATGCAGAGCGCAGGAGTGACGCTGGTCTCGGGAGACCTCCGCGGCGTTGTCCGGGCGCGGCGCCTGAGCCGGGCGACGGTGCGAAACATCCGGGAGAACCTCGCCTTCGCCTTCGGCTACAACCTGCTCGGTGTACCGATCGCGGCCGGCGTGCTCTATCCCTTCCTCGGGTGGCTCCTGAGCCCGATGCTGGCCAGCGCCGCCATGTCGCTCAGCTCGGTCTCGGTCATCGGTAACGCGCTGCGGCTGCGGAAGGCGAAGCTCGGATAGCCGCCGGGAGGTGAGCATGAGCCAGGTGCTGTTCAGGACCGTGCAGGCGCTCGATGATGCGCGCGCGGTGGCGGGTCTCCGCTATCTCGAGTTCCTCCGTGTGCCGGACCTCAGCGGCGGGCTGTACGTCCTCGAGGCCGGAACGGTCGATCCCCAGAAGCCGCACTCCGAGGACGAGGTCTACGTGGTGATGCGCGGACGCTGCCGCTTCCACGCCGGGGGCGAGGAGCAGGAGGTCGGACCGGGAACGGTGCTCTTCGTCCCCGCCCGGGTCGAGCACCGGTTCCTGGAGATTCGTGAGCGACTGGAGGCCCTGGTCTTCTTCGGGCCAGCAGAGGGGTCGCGCAGCTGACGGGGCCCCGGGCCCGCACTCCCCGGGGCGTGTCGCGGTGCGCACGCATCCGTGACCATGAACCGGACCGAGCGGCTGACCCGTGACGTGCTCCTCTTCGGCCTGATTCCGACCTGGGTCGCGGCCGGGGTGGTGGACTGGTGGTGCCACCGGCGGACACGCATCGAGGACAACGGGGGACTGCCCGAGTCGCTCGCGCACGTGGCGATGCTCGCCCAGGCCGGAGTCCCGGCGACGCTGGCGCTCTTCCTGGAAGCCGACGCTCCGCTGCTGGCACTGACCCATGCGGCGACGGCCACGCACACCGCGACCGCCTACCTGGACGTGGGCTACGCCGCTCGTCGGCGGGAGATCTCGCCGACCGAGCAGCACGCGCACTCCTTCCTGGAGGTGCTGCCGATGGCGGGCGCGGCGTTTCTCACCGTGCTCCATCCGACGCAGGCGCGAGAGCTCTTCCGCGGCAAGCGGCGGACGTGGCGCCTCCGGCCCAAGCGGCACCCGCTGAGCCCGGGTTACATCGTGGGGCTGCTGGGCACGCTCGCCTTCGGACTCGGGGTTCCCTACGCCGAGGAAGTCCTCCGTTGCACCCGGGCCGCTCTCCGCCGACGCCGGGAAGGCGCCGCGCTGCGCACGCCCGCCCCGCCCGCGCCGGAGCTGGTGGTGGCCACCTTGGCCCCCGGTGCGGGCATCCCCCCGGGAACGGCTCCGCGAGCTGGCGATCGGCCGACCGCGGGAGGCCGGGTCGAGCTCCCCTCTCACGAGCTGGACTAGGTGCTCGTCGAGGCGTTCTGACGAGTGATGAAACCCAGGCTCAGCGGCCCGTGCCCGGCGGGGCGGCGAGCCTGAGGACTGGCACGCGGCGGATCCGCTGATCGTACGAGGGATGCCGGAGGAGGAAGAAGCGCCGGCGGGCGTCGGCGTCGGCAGCGAACGCCGGATCGCGCAGCCGTTCCTCGAACGCCGCGCGGAGCCCGGGGTCACGGGCCAGCTCCGCCTCGGCCCACGGCTCGAGCAGGTACTGCTCCAAGTACTCCTGTTGCTGAAACGCAGCGTTGAAGGTGCCCCAGGCGGTCAGGGAGTCGGGACCGGTCGGCTCGAGCAGGTGCGCGGCGAGCGCGGCCCGCGGCTGGGCGAGCTTGATCACCCGCGTGCCTCGCGGGAGCTCCTCGGCCCGGGGAGCGGTCCAGGTCCCCACCGGGTCCAGGCGCTGCCGGCCCTCGTACGGCGCGGTGGCCGGACGCGCATCGCTCAGCTCGAACGAGGAGACGCGAGCGCGCGTGGGGCGGGTCAGCGCGCGATGTTCGATGCCATGTCGGTCGAGCGCTTCGGCGACGACGGCCGCCCACCCCGGTGGGACCGCCCAGCCGCCCCGGGGGAGCTCGACCCGGGTGTTGCCGACCATCCGGCTGCGCAGCGGAACGCGCCACACCTCGGGGCGGTCGAGGTGAAAGCGCAGGTACGTTCCACCGGTCGCCGGAGAGGGTGCACGATCGTAGGCGTAGGCCGGGAACTCGATGGTCTCGGTCTCCTCGGTCGCGGCGAAGGCCAGGTCGAGCCTGGCCGGCGGTTTCGTCGCGGTGTCCTCGTCCAGGCCGCGCATCCGCACCCGCCAGGCCGGGCCGTGCCGGCGGACCGAGGCCAGCGCCGAGGCGAGCACGTCGCGCGTGGTCACCACGCGCGTGCGGTAGTCCTTCCAGCTGTGGGTCTCCACGAGCACCGCGAGCCGATTCCGCAACCCCCAGTAGGTGTGTGAGAAGCGCGGGGGATAGACGGTGCGGGTGAAGCCCGACGCCGGATCGTCCTCCCGGACCAGCGAGGGGTAGAAGTCCAGCGGCAGGTGCCCGCCGGCACGCAGCTCGGCATGAATCTCCTGCTGCAGCACCCGGGCCATGGCCTGCATCGGGGGTGGACCCTCGATGAGCGGGGCCACGAGCAGGGACACGTCGGGGAGGAAGTGCGCGCCGTCGGTGACGTGCAGGTCGAGGAACACCAGGGGGTCCCAGGCCCCGAGCACCGGAAGCAGCGCTCGCATCTCGGGCGAGTCCGCCTTCATCCAGTCCCGGTTGAGGTTCAGGTTCCGGGCGTTGCTGCGCCAGCCCTGGGACCGGGGGCCGTTCTGGTTGGGGCGGTGGTGAGGCGAGGAGTGCTCGTGCCCGTCGACGTTGAAGATGGGCACGAAGACGAAGGTGACGTGCCGGAGGATGCCGGGCAGCGCGGTCCCCTCCAGCAGCTCGCGGAGGAGCTGAAACCCGGCGTCCTTCCCGTCGATCTCCCCGGGATGGATGCCCGCTAGAGCGAAGACCACCGGACGGCCCCGGCGCCGCGCCTTGTCCGGGGTCAGCGTCCGGTCCTCGCTCGCCGCCAGCACCCACAACGGG
>DASROG010000106.1:0-3003 GCA_035646995.1 Myxococcaceae bacterium | reverse complement strand
CTTCAGCGCCTACGGCGTGCGACGGGCGTTCGCCCCGCCGAAGATCGACGAGCTGGCCGTGCGGATCCCGCGGCTGCATCGGGCATTCGACGGCCTGCGCATCGTCCAGGTCAGCGACGTGCACATCGGCGATGTGCTCGGCCGTCCCTTCCTCGAGGACATGGTGCGCCGCTGCAACGCGCTCCGGCCCGACCTGGTCGCGGTCACCGGTGACCTCGTGGACGGACGAGTGAGCCAGCTCGGGTCGACCATCTCCGCCCTCCAGGAGCTCCGCTCGCGGTGGGGCACGTACTTCGTCACCGGCAACCACGAGTACTACTCGGGCGACGTCGAATGGTGTGCGGCGCTGGAGCGCATGGGGCTGACCGTGCTCCGCAACCGCTCCGTCACCCTGCGGGACGGCGACGCGCGGCTCGATCTGGTCGGCGTCGACGACTATGGGCAGAAGGAGCGTCCGCGCGGGTGGAACCTGCCGGCCGCGCTGACCGGACGCGACCCCGAACAGCCGGCGGTGCTGCTCGCCCACCAGCCCCGGGCCGTGGAGGACGCGGTCGCGAAGGGCGTCGGGCTGCAGCTCTCCGGTCACACCCACGGGGGGCAGCTGTTCCCGGTCACGGGCGTGGTGGCGGCGTTCTACACCTTCTCGGCCGGTCTCTACCGCGTGGGTGACGGGCAGGTGTACGTGCACCGCGGCACCGGATTCTGGGGGCCGCCGATGCGGATCGGCAGCCCGCCGGAGATCGCCGTGATCACCCTCACCGCTTGAGCGATCGCGGTCGGATCACGCCCCGGGAAAGAGCGAGACGGCTCACCTCTGGCCGCTGGCTGCCGTGCGCGGCGCCACCACTTTCACCACCGCGGTCGAGCCCGGGATGCGCTCGCCGGGGAGCGGCTCCACCCGTCCGCCGAGGTACTGGCCGAGGAACACCTCGGCGCGAGCGTTGAAGTCCATCGCGTTCTCCGGCCGGGCGAATCCGTGCCCCTCGTCCGCGTAGACGACGTAGGTGACTCCGAGCCCGTGCTTCTCCAGCGCGGCGACGATCTGCTCCGACTCGGCCTGCTTCACCCGCGGATCGTTCGCTCCCTGGCCGATGAGGAGCGGCATCTTGATCTTCTCGGCGGAGAAGAGCGGCGAGGCGGATTCGAGGAGCTGCTTGTCCGCGGGGTCGTCGATGTTTCCGATGCGACGGTCGAAGATTGACCGAAGCGGCTTCCAGTAGGGAGGGACGGACCTCAGCAGGGTGAAGAGGTTCGACGGACCGACGATGTCGACCCCGCAGCGGAACACGTCCGGCGTGAAGGCCGCCGCAGCGAGGGTCGCGTAGCCGCCGTAGCTCCCTCCCATGATCGCCACCCGTTCCTTTGCCGCGACGCCCTCCTTCAACGCCCAGCTCACGGCGTCGACCAGGTCGGTCTGCGCGGCCTTGCCCCACTGGCGATTTCCGGCGCTCATGAACTTCCGCCCGTAGCCGGCGCTTCCACGGAAATTCACCTGGAGGACGGCGTACCCGCGGTTGGCGAGCCACTGGACGGTGGGTTCGAGCTTCCACACGTCGCGGGCCCACGGGCCCCCGTGGACGCGGAGGACCATCGGAACGGCACCCGTGGCTCCCACCGGGCGGGTCAGGTAGCCGTGCAGGGCGAGGCCGTCGCGCGCCGCGAACTGCACCGGCTTCACCTCCGCGAGAGGCGCCGACTCGAGCTTCGGCCGATCCGCGAACAGCAGCTTTCCCTGCAGGGACGTTCGATCGAACGAGAAGTAGCGGGTGGGACCCTGCGCGTCCCGGAAGGCCACCACCCAGGTCCGGTCGGCGCGGTCGCGAGAGACGACCTGCGGAAAACCGCGTGCGAGGTGAGCGAGGACGTCGAAGTCCTTCTTCACCGTGGGGTCGAGCAGGGTCCAGGCGGGGAGGCCGGGCTCGAAGACCACGCCCTCGACGATGTGGCGGGTCGGGTGGACCGAGACGTCCGAGGGGTCCACCGCCGGGTGCGAGGCGAGCACCTTCTCCGCGCCGCCGGCCAGCGCGCGCTGCACCACTCTGGCGGTCGGGGCGCCCGCGCTGGTGACGTAGAGCACGCTCTTGCCGTCGGCGGTGAGGTCGAGGAGCTCCACCGTGTCGTCCGGACCGCCCCGGGTCAGCGTGCGCCACGCCCCCTTCCCCGAGTCCCGGACCAGGAGCTCCTCGCCGCCATCGGCGCGGGTCGCGACGGCTGCCTTCACCACCAGCTCATCGGTCGCTGCCCAGGTGGTCACCGTCCCCGGATTCCGGGTGTCGAGGGTCACCGCCCCGCTCCTCAGGTCGAGCCGGTGGAGGTCGATGCGTGACCGGTCCTGCAGGTTCATCGCCACGAGGATCTCGGAGACGCGGCGTGGGCTGTCGGCGATGATCTCCGCGCGCACTCCGTCGAAGGGGGTCAGGTCGCGGACCTGCTTCGACTCCAGATCGACTCCATAGACGTGCCAGTCCTCGTTCCCCTTGACGTCCTGGACGTAAAGGAGGGTCCGGCTGTCCTGGCCCCACTGGAACCGCCGGATCGGCCGCTGGCGGTCGGCGCTCACCGGCGTGGCGTCGTCCTTGCCCAGCGTCTCGACCCAGACCTGGAGCACGCCCTTGTCCGGCTGGAGCCAGGCGAGCCGCTTCCCGTCCGGAGAAAGCGCCGGCTTGGTCCGCTCGGGGTTCCCGAAGAGGACCTCGCGAGGGATGAGCGGCGTCTCCGCGCGCGCCGCGACGGCGACGAGGAGGACGGCGAGGGCGAGCCGACGCACGTGAGTCCTGGCCATGGGGTTCCCGTGTTCTAGCCCAAGCCGGGCGGCTGGCGCGGTGCGGCGCGTTCCGGCAGCGAACCGCTCCCCCCGCCCCGTCGTTGCGCGTGCGCCGGGGTGTCGTCTAGGCACGAGGTCCCCGATGAGAGTGCACGCATTCCTGGCCCCCGAGGCGGAGCTCCGAGGGCTGCTCGACGCCGGCACCCCGCCCCCCGGCCGGCTGCTGACCGGCGCAGAGC
>DASROG010000105.1:0-4294 GCA_035646995.1 Myxococcaceae bacterium | reverse complement strand
CACCACCCCGGTGAGGAGCGCCGCGTAGGGCGAGCTGCGCGCCCGTCCGGCGGCGAGCACCAGCGCCATCGCCCCCACCGCGCCGGCGAAGGCGAAGAGCGACGGTCCGGCCAGCGCCTGGAGCCCCAGGGCGAGTGCCAGCGTCGCTCCCAGCGCCGCGCCTCCCGAGACGCCGAGGACGAAGGGGTCGGCGAGCGGATTCCGGAGCAGGGCCTGGAGCGCGCTGCCGCTCGCCGCGAGCGCGGCGCCCACCAGGGCCCCGAGGAGCGCGCGGGGGAGGCGCAGCCCGAACAGCACCCGCCCGTCAGGCGACGCGGGATCGGACAGCGCGCTGAGCACGTCCACCGGGTACTCGCCGACCAGCGCCGAGGCGACGAGCGCGGCCAGGGTGAGCAGGAGCAACCCTCCGAGGACCAGGCTCGCCCGGGCGGGCGTGAAGCGCACCGCCGAGGGAACGGAGAGCGGCCCGGCGACGGAGGTCATCGCCCCGCCTCCGGGTGCACCAGCGCGAAGAGCTGCTCGAGCCCTCGCCCGAGCGCAGGACCGGGGTGCAGCAGCGCCTTGCCCGGAACCGAGGCCCAGCGCGCCTCGGCGAGACCGGGAAGGGTCTGCAGCCGGTCGCGGCCCGCCGGAACCATCGCCGCGTCGAGGATGAGCTCCGGACGGCTCCGCAGCGCCCGCTCCACCGAGTAGACGGGGTACGGGCTGGCGGCGTCGCGCGCCACGTTCAGCGCGCCGGCGTCCGAGAGCAGCTCGTCGGCGAAACCGCCGGGTCCCGCCACCACCAGGGGATCGAAGCCGTAGACCAGCAGCACCCGCACCGGCGTCCGGCCGCGGGCCCGCTCACGGATGCGCGCCCGCGTCGCCTCCAGCTCCCGGGCCAGCGCCTCCCCCTGCTCGGCCCGCCCCAGCGCCTTTCCGGCAGCGCGCTCGGCGGCGAGCACGTCGGCCACCGTTCCCAGCGGGAGGAGCAGCACCGGCGCGCCGAGCTCCGCCATGCGCTCCACCGCCTGGCGATTGCCGGGCCCGGGCTCGGCCAGGATGAGATCCGGGTGGAGGGCCATCACCGCCTCGACGCTCGGGTCGACGAAGCCCCCCACCCGCGGCAGGCGCGCCACCTCGGGTCGCTCGTCGAAGCGGGACACCCCGACCAGCCGGTCCCCGGCACCGAGCGCCAGCACCACGTCGGTCAGCGACGGGGTGAGCGTCACCACCCTCCGCACCTCTCCCCTCGGCGCGGGCCCCAGCATCCGGAGCAGACCGGGATCCGCGCCGCCGCCGAGCACCACCAGCGAGAGGAGAGCGGCGGCGGTCACGGGGCGGGCGACACCACGAGGTCGGTGATGTACGTGGGGCAGATCTGCGGCGGCGTGCCCCCGTCCACGTAGCCCACCCGCTCCACGAAGGAGTTGGTTCCGTAGTCGAGGACGTAGAGGCGGCTCGCCGTCTCGTCGGCCACGTACACCGTGGTGTTCTGGGAGACCGCCCGGCCGACGCTCGGCGGCGGCTGGCCAGCCCCGTTGCTCGGGACCCAGGAGGCGAGCTGCTGGTCGTTCCCGTCGAGGAGCAAGAGGGAGGTGTTCGCCGCCGAGACGACGTTGAACTCGTCGTCGTAGGTGCGGGCGCCGGCGCAGCTCACGAGCATCGGGCGGGTCGCGGATCCCAGGGGAAGGGAGGCGAGCCACTCCACATTCTGGCAGGTGCCCGCGTCGCCGCCGAGCCCCTGGACCGCCGAGAGCGCCGCCTGTCCGGTCTTGGTCGGGTCGATGCGCACCACCAGCGGCGGGCCGTAGTCGCTGGCGAAACGGCTCGGGTCGTACCTCAGGACATTCGCCGCCACGTACACGTACCCGTTGCGGGCGATGGCCATGGTGGGCGACGCATCGAACGCGCCCCCGTCCGGGAGCACTCCTCCGCCCGGCAGCGCGGAGACGAGCGGCTGGAGGTCGTAGGTGTCCTTGAGCACCGGGTGGACGGGGTCGCTCACGTCCAGCCTGACCACGGATCCCCTCGCGTTGAGCGGGACGAAGATGTCGTTGCCGATCTTCCCGAACGGCTCGGGGAAGTCGCCCGGGTCGAAGCCGCTGCCGCCGAGCTCCTGGAGCCCCAGCGCCCCCACCGCGCCGGAACCCGCGTCCAGCAGCGGTCCGGCCTGCGCCGGGCTCGGCCCCCCGAAGATCTTGAGCGCGTTTGCGCTGCTCGCCATGGTGTAGATGCGCGTGCCGGCGTCGACCGCCTCGACGTGGATCTGGGTCGTCCCGGCCGTGCCCCCCGCGGTGCCCACGAGCGAGGGGCGCTCGGTGCTCGCGGTTCCCAGGGACCCGATGGGGATCTCCAGCAGGGTCGAGCTGTCGTGGTCGGCGTAGAGCAGCGCCGTGCCGAGGAGCCCGAGCGAGTCGGGGAAGGTCGCAATCCCCGGGTTGGCCGGAGCCTCGAGCAGGAGACCTCCGGGCGCGTCCTGGATCCGCTGGAGGTACCCGCCGGGGAAGGCAATGCACCCGGCGATGAGAGCGGTCCGGCAGCCGCCCTGGGAGCAGTCCTGACACACGCCCTGGTTGCAGGCCTGACCCGTGCCGCACCTCACCCCGCAGAAGCCGCAGTTGTTGGGGTCGCTGGCCACGGCGGTGCAGATGCCGTTGCACACCCCCTGACCCACCGGGCAGATGCATCCCCCCGCCACGCAGACGTTCCCGCCGGAGCAGGCCGCGCCGCACGCACCGCAGTTGTTGTTGTCGGTCTGGGTGGCAACGCAGGTGTCGCCACAGCGCACGGTTCCGCTGACGCACTCGACCTGGCTCGACGACAGGCAGCCGGGAAGCAGCGCGAGACAGGCGAGGAGGAACACGGGCAGGGCCGCTCGGATGGACGGCGTCATGGGATTCCCTCGAAGGACACGGACGGCGGGGTGAGAGGAGGAGCGCGCGGCAGGTCGAGGCGCACGGCCAGGGTGGCCAGGAAGGCACGGCCCGGAAGCGGATAGGAGGCGAGGTCGCGGGTCTGCACGTCCCCGAGGTTTGTCGCGTTGAAGGAGAGGACCAGCTCCGGCCGGCGCAGCACCATCAAATCCACCCCCGCATCCACCAGCACCCGGCCGGCGATGGACTGGGTGTTGGATCGGTTCAGCCACATGAGGGATTGAGCGCGCATCGTCGTGTGGACCCGGATCCGCTCCGGGCCCAGTCGGAGACGCAGCGTTCCCCGGTGCCGGGGCCGGTACGGAGCCTCCTTCAGGTAGAACGCCTGGATGGCGCGGATGTTCTCGGTGAAGAGCAGCCCGTAGCTTCCCGTGAGCTCCACCCATCCCGCCGGCTGCAGCCGCCCCTCGGCCTCGAGGCCGGCGGCCCGGACGGCGCCGAGGTTCTCGGGCCGGGTGGGGACCGGAGGCTGGTACTCGTAGACGATGAGATTCTCGTACTGCGCGGCGAAGCCGGCCACCCGGAACATGCCGGGCACGCCGGCGATGCCCACACCGGCATCGACGAAGACCCCGCGCTCGGGTTCCAGATCGGGATTGGCCAGCGTCGTGCCGGTGGGGATGTACAGCTCGACGAAGGAGGGGATCCGGTACGACTGGCCCACGTTGGCCTGGAGCGTGACCCCCGCCGGCAGGGCCCAGGACACCCCGAGCTTCGGGGAGAATCCGACGAAGGGCCCCGCCTGGTCGATGCGCGCCGAGGGGGCGATGGAGAACGTTCCGCCGCCCGGCCGCCACTCGTCCTGCACCGAGGCGGAGGTGACCGCCCAGCGCGGCGCGTGGTCGCCGGAGTCGGCGAAGGAGAGGCCCACCGACGCCGACGCCGCGAGCCAGTGGTTCCCCACCGGAAGCGTGCCGTCCCAGCTGAGCGAGGCCTGCCACCACCGCGTGTCCCCGGAGAAGTCGCGGCCCCGGAAGGTGTTGCCCTCGCGCCGGGCATCGAGCCGGAGCGAGGTGTCCGCTCCCGAGGCCCACGCGCGCGACAGCCGCAGCCCCGCCTGGATCCCGAGAAAGTCCTGGTGGTCGTCCGGCGTGGGGTCGACGATGGTGCCGGCCAGCCCGCGCGAGAGCGCGCTCACCTGGACGAGCCCATCGAGCCGCCAGGGCCCGATCCGTCCGCCTCCCTTGGCCAGCCCGCCGACCCACGTCGCCTGGTTGTTCTCCCGGGTGAGCGTCTGCGGGTTGCTTGCCGGATTGCCGGCGAGGGGGTCGTAGACGTAGGGGAAGTCGCCGTCGCTGTGCCCGGCGTGGAGCTCGAGCAACCCCGAGCCGCCGAGCACCGGTCCGGATGCGCTCGCGCTGCCCTGGACGGTCCCGAAG
>DASROG010000104.1:0-2813 GCA_035646995.1 Myxococcaceae bacterium | reverse complement strand
TGCTCAACCTCAAGGAAGTCCTGCTCCGGATGCACACCAACGAGCAGAAGACGCTCCGCATCGAGGTGGAGGGCCCGAAGGAGGTCAAGGCCGGCGACATCATCGCCGACGACCAGGTGGAGATCCTCAACCCCGGCCACCTCATCTGCACCCTCTCCGAGGGCGGGAAGCTGCGGATGGAGATGACCTGCCGCCGCGGCCGCGGCTACGTGCCGGCGGTCAACAACAAGAACCCCGGCGACCCGATCGGCACCATTCCCATCGACGCGCTGTTCTCGCCGATCCGCAAGGTGAACTACCAGGTGACCAACGCCCGCGTGGGCCAGGTCACCGACTACGACAAGCTCAGCCTCGAGGTCTGGACCGACGGCTCGGTCACTCCGCAGGACGCGGTGGCCTACGCGGCGAAGATCATCAAGGAGCAGCTCACCGTCTTCATCAACTTCGACGAGACCGAGGAGCCGGTCATCGCCGAGGCGCCGAAGGAGGAGGCGAAGCTCAACGAGAACCTCTTCCGCAGCGTGGACGAGCTCGAGCTCAGCGTCCGCAGCGCCAACTGCCTGCAGCAGGCGAACATCAAGACCATCGGTGACCTGGTTCAGCGCACCGAGGCCGAGATGCTGAAGACCAAGAACTTCGGCCGCAAGTCCCTGAAGGAGATCAAGGAGATCCTGGCCGAGATGGGTCTCTCCCTGGGGATGAAGCTGGACAACTGGCCGCAGAGGCCTGGCGCCGTGGTTCCCCCGAGCGAGCCCAAGATCTGAACACGTAGTTTCGGCCCGGGTACCTGACACGGCCCGGGAAAGGACGACCAGCGATGCGCCACCGCGTCGGACAGAGGAAGCTGCAGAAGACCACCAGCCACCGGCTGGCGATGCTCGACAACATGGTCACCTCGCTGCTCGAGCACGAGGCGATCAGGACCACCGTGCCCAGGGCCAAGGAGGCCCGCCGGCTGGCCGAGCGGATCATCACCCTCGGAAAGCGGGGCGGCCTGGCCAACGTCCGGCTGGCGGAGCGCACCGTCCGGAGCCGCTCGGTGCTCCAGAAGGTCTTCAGCGAGCTGAAGGACCGCTACGCGAGCCGGCCGGGCGGCTACACCCGCATCGTGCGCCTGGGCTTCCGCCAGGGGGATGCAGCGGAGATGGCCCTCCTCGAGCTCGTGGATCGGCCGGAGAAGGCCCAGCCCGAGAAGGCCGAGAAGAAGGAGTAGGGCGGCGTCTCAGGTCCGGGCGAGCGCCGCGGAGCGGCGGAGCAACACCGGCCAGTTGCGGAACTTGGCGCGCTGGTCGACGTTCTCCGCCCTCCAGCCTCCGTGCTCGAGGCGCACCCGGCATCCGTCCCCGTCCGCCTCGACGCTCACCGCGGCTCGCCGTCCTTGAGGAGCAGGACGCTGCCCTTCCGCGTGTGCAGCTCGATGTCGGTCGCCTTGAGGTTGAAGGGGGCGAGCTTCCCGTTGTCGCCCATGAGCTGCTTGGGCGTGATGGTGACGAAGGCGCGAGGCTCCACGTGACTGATCGCCGCGCGGTAGGACTGATTCACCACCACCACCACGTCCTCCCACGCCCGGTCGCTCTCGTTGGAGAGGACGTAGGCGGGATGCTCGGGCTCCTCGCCCATGATCAGCCGCGCTCCCAGCGAGCGACTCGGACCGACGAGGGTCGGCGCCCCGGGGCAGGCGACGAAGGCGCCAGCCAGGCTCAGCACCACCCATGCGCCGAGGATGGCCGCCTTGACCTTGAAGTACCGGTCGGCGTTGCGGAAGTCCTCCCAGGTCTCCCGGAGGATGGCCGCCACGTTGAGGGCGGTGCTCTCGGCCCCGGCGCGGATCCGCGTCTGGAGCGGGAGCCCGTCCTCGTCCAGCTCGACCTCCTCGCCGCGGGTCGCGCTCACCGTGCGCCCGGCGAGCAGCGCGGCTTGGTGGGGCGGCAAGTTCCGTCCGGGTGGTCGCATGCGGCCGGAGGTGAGTCTACACGAGACGAATCCAGCGGCTCGCCCTGTCCGGCCGCATCCCCCGGTGCTGTAGTCGGGTCCAGCGCGTCCGAACCACTACCGAAGGGAGCCCCCGCCCCGTGAAGGAGGTCTACATCGTCGCCACCGAGGAGGCCGAGCCGCTCGGTGCGGAGGCGATCGGGGAGGCGTTCGAGACCGACGAGGTCACCGTGGAGCTGGAGGACGCGCCGGGCAGCTTCCGGCTCCGCTCGGCCGAGGCGGAGATCGCGGTCCGCTTCGAGGCCCTGGAGACGCCCCTGGGGTGGACCCCGGAGCTCCTCAACGGCAGCGAGGCGGCCCACGCCCGGCTCCGGCAGGCCCGGGGCCTGTATCGGCTCGGGTACGCCACGCCGCCCGGCAGCCAGCCCACGGTGGGGGTCTTCGAGGCCCTCTGGTGCGCCCGGGGGCTCCTCGAGCAGCGGGACGGCGTCCTCGTCGACGCGAGCGCCTTCAAGGTCCACGAGGAGGAGGACGTCCGGGAGATCACCGAGCTGGACTTCGACATCCGAGACCACGTCACCCTGCACCCGGTCCCGGCCGCGCCGGGTGACGCTCCCCTCTGGGTCCACTCGCACGGGATGGCGAAGTTCGGACAGCGCGACGTGGAGATCTTCCAGCTCTCGGAGGAGGACCTGCTCCCCGCGGAGAGCTTCCTCCACGAGCTGTGCACCGACCTCGCTTTCGGCGAGGGCCCCACGCCCCGGACTCCGATGGAGACGAGCAACGGCGAGGCGTTCATGCTCGTCTCGTCGGAGGAGGCCCGGCACGGCATCCTTCGCGTGTCGCCGGATACCTTCGAGGGGCACGAGGGCGAATACTGG
>DASROG010000103.1:0-4469 GCA_035646995.1 Myxococcaceae bacterium | reverse complement strand
GGATGGCGAGCACGACGTCGGCCAGCATCGCCTCCTGCCCCCAGATGCGCAGCGACTCCTCGGGGCTCTTGGAGTAGCCGAAGTCGCGCGCGCGGGTGAAGAGCTGCTCGGCGCCATCCAGCCCCCGGGCGGCGAGCAGCTCCTGGGTACGGATGAGGCCCAGGCCCGGCCCCAGCTCGGATCCGATGAGGTTCTGCCCCCCGTCACCCCGGCTCACCGACAGGTAGCCGGTGCGAAGCAGCGAACGGTTGGAAAGGTAGGCCATGAGCCGGGTGTTCTCGTCGTCCGGGTGGGCGGCGACATACAGGACACCTCCCACCACCAGCAGCCGGTCGAGCCAGCGTTCCAGCCGCGCTCCATCGGGCTGGGAGGGGCGCAGGGTGGGTGCGGCGTTCGCGGTGGAGAGCAGCAGGGTGAGGGCCATCGGAGCAAGCACGGCGAGGCGTGCGCGTTTGGACGGGTGCATGGGCACTGGTACGGTGGAATCTGGCATGGCTTCGGACTTCTTCGCGCAGTTCATCGCCGGGGAAGCTGACGCGGCCTCGCTCCTGCCCGCGCGTCCGCTGGACCCGTCGGCGTGGGACGAGGCCGCGGCGCGTGGCGCCCGCCGCCGGACGATGCAGGGAGTGGTCCCGGAGCTGCAGCGACAGGCAGCGGCGCTGCCTCCCTCGTCCCCCCGCGACCACGCCATCGCCGCGCTCGATCTCCCCGGCTCCACCTGTGTCGTCACCGGGCAACAGGTGGGTGTCTTCCTCGGTCCGCTGTACACGTTGCACAAGGCCGCCACCGCGGTCGCTCGGGCGCGCTGGCTCGCCCAACGCACGGGCCGGCCCTGCATTCCGGTCTTCTGGCTGCAGACCGAGGACCACGACTGGACGGAGGTGGCCCACTTCGACGGCTGCATCCGCGGGTCCTGGATCCGCGGTCGTCTCGGCGAGCCCAGCGCCCAGGCGCGGGTATCGCTCGCCCACCGGCGGCTCCCGCCCGAGGTGGAGATCCACCTCGCCTCGCTGTCGCGGGCGCTGGCCCCGCTTCCCCACGGCGCGGAGGTGAGCGCGTTGCTCGCGCGCCACTACGTGGCAGGACGGTCCCCGGGGGCGGCGTTCGCGGGTGTCCTCGCCGAGCTGTTCGCCGACGAGGGGCTGGTGTTCCTCGACCCGCGGACGGAGGCGATGGCCGTGCTCGCCGCGCCGGTCCTTCGCTTCGCCCTCGACGAGGAGGAGGTCATCGGCGCGCTGCTCGAGGAGCGCTGCGTGGCGCTCGCGCGCCGCGGCTTCGACGAGCAGGTCCACACCCGTGGGGCCTTGCTGGCCTTCTTTCACCCCGCGGGCCCGGAGGGACCCCGCTTCCGGCCCGATCGCGACGGCGACGGCTTCCGCACCCCGCTCGGGCACGTGTCGCAGGTGGAGCTGCGGGCGCGCCTGGCCGACGAGCCGCTCTCTTTCAGCACTTCGGCACTCCTCCGCCCGCTGGTGCAGGACACGCTGCTCCCCACCGCCGCCTACCTGGGCGGGCCGGCGGAGTGCACCTACTTCGCCCAGCTCCCGCCGGTGTACGCGCGTGCGGGCCTCGAGCTGCCGATGATCGCCCCCCGGGCGCGCTTCCGGGTGGTGGACCCGTGGACGGCCGCGGTGCTGGACCGGCTCGGCCTCTCGGCCGAGGACACCGACCAGCCTGTGCACGCGCTGGCAGCGCGACTCCACGCCTGGCCCCCGTGGATGGACGGAAGGCTCCGCGAGCGGCTGCTGGGGCCCCTCGAGCGCCAGCTGGACGCGGTGCGCCCCGAGGCCGTCGCGCTCGACCCCGCGCTGGACAGGGCGGTGGAGAAGACGCGGGCCCACGTCGCGCGGGGAGTGGACCGGCTCATCGCCCGGCTGCAGCGCACGGCGCTGGTGGGCAGCGGCGTCGGGACCGGGCCGCTCGAGGCGCTCGGCCAGGTGACCACCGCGCTCCGCCCGGCCGGTCGACCCCAGGAGAGGGTCCACGGGTTCTGGGGCGTCGCCGCGGAGGTCGGGCCGCGGGCGCTCATCTCCGGTCTGGTGTCCGCCGCGGCCTCGCTCTCGCCGGAGATCCGGACGGTGCGGCCGTGAGCGCGCTGGGGGTGGGCATCGCCTGCTTCCCCACGGTGGGTGGGAGCGGAGTGGCGGCCTCGCAGCTGGCGATGGAGCTCGCCGCGCGAGGACATCGCATCCACGTCTTCTCCTCGGCGGTGCCGGTTCGCCTCTCCGGCGACGGGCCGTGGACGGTGCATCTGGTGGAGAGCTCGCCCCGGCCGCTGCCCGGAGCGGCCACCGCTCCGCAGGCGCTGGCCCGCGCCATGGCCGAGGTGTCGGCCCGCGAGTCGCTGGACGTCCTGCACGTGCACTACGCGCTCCCGCACGGGCCGGCGGCGCTCCTCGCCCGCGAGCGGCTGCGCGGCCAGGGTCTGGGTCCCCCGGCGATGGTCACCACGCTCCACGGCACGGACGTGACCGGGCTCGGGGACGACGCGGCGGCGCGGGCACAGGTGCGGGAGACGGTGCTGGGGAGCGACGCGGTTCTCACCCCCTCGGCCTGGCTGCGCCGACGCGCGATGGACACGCTGGGACTGCCGGCGCACGTCCAGCTCGACGTGCTTCCGAACTTCGTGGATCCCCAGGCCTTCCACCCGCTGGACGACGGGAGCGGCGAGGTCCCGGCGCTCTTTCCGGGGCTGGACTGGAGCCCGGAGCGCCGTCCGGCGGTCCTCCTCCACGCCTCGAACTTCCGGGCAGTCAAGCGCGTGGACGACGCGGTCCGGGCGCTCGCCGAGGTGCGGCGGGTCCGTCCGGCGGTCCTGGTCCTGGTCGGGGACGGCCCGGAGCGCGCGGTGGTGGAGGCCCTCGCGACCGCGCTCCACGTCCGCGACTCGGTCGCCCTCGTGGGCGAGCGGCATTCGCTCGGGGATCTCTTCGCCCACGCCGATCTGTTCCTCCTCCCGAGCGATCAGGAGAGCTTCGGCCTCGCCGCGCTCGAGTCGCTCGCCTCCGGGGTGCCGGTGGTGGCGAGCGACGTCGGCGGCGTGGCAGAGGTGGTGACCCAGGGGGAGACGGGCTGGCTGGTCCCCGCGCGCGACCCGCGGTCCATGGCCCGGGCGGTGCTGTCGCTGCTCGGCGATCCGGCGCGGCGGAGGGCGATGGGCCGGGCGGCGCGGGCCTCGGCGCTGGCCCGCTTCCGGCCGGGGCCCATCGTGCAGCGACTGGAGGTGCTGTACCGGGAGCTGCTCGCCCGGCCGGCCACCGGGTCGACACCGGCCCGCTGAGACCGTGGATCACCGGGGCGGTCGGTGGGAGGGTGGTGCCCTCTCCGACCCTCTCGCAGGAGGACGGCTCCGCATGTCGTCGCTCGGCACGATGATGGACTACCCGCTCACGCTGGACCACCTCCTGGTCCGCGCGGAGCGGATGTTCCCCGCGGTCCCGGTGGTGTCGCGGCTGCCGGACCGTTCGCTGCACCGGACGAGCTACGGCCAGGTGGCGCGTCGGGCACGCGCGCTGGCCGAGGCCCTGGCGCGCGCGGGCCTCCGCCCCGGCGACAGGGTGGCCACCCTGATGTGGAACCACGCCGCGCACCTCGAGACCTACCTCGGCGTGCCCCTGGCGGGAGGCGTGGTCCACACCCTGAACCTCCGCCTCTCCCCCGAGGAGCTGGCGTTCATCGTGAGCCACGCCGCCGACCGCTTCCTCCTGGTCGACGAGGTCCTGGCGCCGCTCTGGGAGAAGGTCCGCCCGCGCGCGTCCATCGAGAAGGTGGTGATGGTCTCGGCAGCGCAGGCCGGCGAGTACGAGGCGCTCCTCGCCACCGCGACCGGCCACTGGACTTCGCCCCGGCTCGCCGAGGGCGACGCCTGCGGCATGTGCTACACGTCCGGGACCACCGGCCAGTCGAAGGGCGTGGTGTACACGCACCGCAGCACGATGCTCCACACGCTGGCTGCCGGGCTCCCGGACCTGCTCGGCATCCGTCACTCGGATGCGGTGATGCCGGTGGTGCCCATGTTTCACGCCAACGCCTGGGGGCTGCCCTACGCCTCGGTGCTGAATGGCGCGAAGGCGGTGTTCCCCGGCCCGGCGCTGGACCCCGAGGCCCTGCTGGATCTGATGGCGGTGGAGCGGGTGACGATGTCCGCCGGGGTGCCCACGGTGTGGCTCCCGGTGCTCGAGGCCCTGGACCGGGAGCCGCGGCGCTGGGCGCTCGCCCCCGGGCTCCGGCTGATCGTCGGCGGCTCGGCCGCGCCCGAGTCGCTCCTGCGCGGCTTCGACCGGCACGGCATCACGGTGGTGCACGCCTGGGGGATGACCGAGATGTCTCCGCTCGGCTCGCTCTCTCAGCTGGGCCCGGAGGCTCCCTCGCTCGACGAGGACGGACGTTACCGGCAGCGAGCGCGCCAGGGCCGGGCCTCGCCTCTGGTGGAGATCCGCGCAGTGAACGAGAGCGGCGAGGTCCCCTGG
>DASROG010000102.1:0-4826 GCA_035646995.1 Myxococcaceae bacterium | reverse complement strand
CCCCGAGGGTCCGTTCCGCGGCGTGCCCTTCGCGACCAAGAATCTGCTCGCGCCCATCGCCGGGGTGCCGATCGACGGCGGGAGCCGCTTCTTCCGCGGGCACGTCGCAGCGCGCGACAGCACGCTCGTCTCACGCTACCGAAAGGCGGGGCTGGTGTTCGTCGCGACCTCCAACGCCCCCGAGCTGGGTCTCCTGCCGTTCACCGAGCCCGAGCTGCACGGCCCCACGCGCAATCCGTACGACCCCGCGCCACCGCTCGAGCCACCGGGCGCGCTCCCCCTGGCCCACGCCAACGACGGGGGCGGGTCCATCCGCATCCCGGCGTCGTGCTGTAACCTCTTCGGGCTGAAGCCCTCGCGGGGCCGCATGCCCGTGGGCCCGGACTACCAGGAGATCTGGCACGGCTTCGTCTGCGACCACGTGGTGAGCCGGACCGTGCGGGACAGCGCTGGGGCGCTGGACGTTGCGCAGGGTCCCGAGCCCGGCGCCCTGTACCACGCCCCTCCGCCCGAGCGACCGTACCTCGAAGAGGTGCGCCGGCCCCCGAGGAGGCTGCGCATCGCGCTCTCGGTGACGCCGCACCTGCCCGCGCGGGTCGACCCACGGTGTGCGGAGGCGGCCCTGGCGGCCGGCCGGCTCTGCGAGTCGCTGGGTCACGTCGTCGAGGAGGCGGCGCCGGAGCTCCACCCCCGTGAGCTGGCGAAGGCGTTCTTCACCATCGTGGTCTCCGAGCTCGCCGCGGACATCCGCCGAGCGGAGCAGCTGATGAAGAAGAAGGCGCGTGCGCGGGACTTCGAGGACGCGACCTGGCTGGTGGCGCTGCTCGCCCGGGAGGTGAGCGCCGCGGACTTCGCAACCTCGATGGCGCTGCTGCGGGATGTGACTCGCCAGGTGTCGGCGTTCCTGGAGACCTACGACGTTCTCTTGACCCCCACGCTCGCCCATCCGCCGCCAGGAATCGGCGAGCTGTTGCCGAAGGGACTGGAGAAGCGCGTCCAGGCGATCGCCGCTGCGACCTCGTCGTCGCTGCTCCTCAAGCTCGGTGGGGGGATCGACGCCGCGGTGGACCGGGTGTTCGACTTCGTGCCCTTCACGCCGCTGGCGAACTTCTCCGGGCTGCCGGCGATGTCGGTCCCGCTCGGCGAGGCGGATGGGCTGCCCATCGGGGTCCAGTTCGTCGGACGGTTCGCGGACGAGGCGACGCTGTTCCAGCTCGCGGCCCAGCTCGAGCAGGCGGCGCCGTGGACGGGACGTCGGCCGAAGGTCACCGCGCAGCCAGGATGAACCGGCTCGACGGGTTCCCGTCCACGGCGTTGGTCTCGGTCTCAGTCGGCGTGGTCCCCGAGGACCACGTGAACGTTGAACGTCCGCACCACCGGAGGTCCGCCCCCTGGCTTGGTGATGGTCGCCAGGCCGTGAGGAAGACGACCTCCGGCATCCTCTCCGGCCCGACCCTCCGGATGACCTCGAACCCGTCGACCTCCGGCATGTCCACGTCGAGAAAGAGCAGCTCCGGCCGATCCTCGACGATGACCCGCACCGCCCGCTCGCCGCCATCCGCCTCCAGGCAGTCCGTCAGGTCGTGCTCGCGCAGCGGGTGGCGCACGTTGACCCGCGCGCCGCGCTCGTCGTCGACGATCAGGACTTTCATGTCGCGGCGAGTGCGTCCGCTTCCGCGGCGAGCTTCGTATCTCGCCAGGTGAGCCCGCCCGCGTCGTGCGTCACCAGCGCGAGCGTCACCTTCGAGTAGCGGATGTCGATGTCCGGATGGTGGTCCGCTGCCTCCGCCGCGTCCGCTACCCGGTTCACGAAGGCCATCGACCCCCGGAAGTCCTTGAAGGTGAAGGTCCGGCGGATCATCCCGCCCTCCAGCGCCCAGCCCGGGTGCGCCTTCAGCCAGCCCTGCACCTCCGCATCGCCCAGCTTCGTTCGATCGCGTGCCATGTCCCGGCTCTCTACGCCCGTTCCACCGCCCGCTTCCACTTCGCCAGGGCGTGCGCCCGTGCGGTTTCGTCCATCTTCGGCTTGAAGGTCTTCGCTGCCCGCCAGGCCCCGCGGATCTCCTCGGGCTCGGTCCAGACGCCGGCGCCGATGCCGGCCAGGAACGCCGCCCCGGCGGCGGTGGTCTGGAGGTTCCTCGGCCGCACCACCGGAACGCCGAGGATGTCCGACTGGTACTGCATGAGGAGATCGTTGGCGCTCGCGCCTCCGTCCACCTTCAGCACCGGAATGGGCTGCCCCGAATCCTGGGTCATCGCCTGGGCCAGCTCGTAGGTCTGCAGCGCGATGCCCTCCAGCACCGCACGTGCGACGTGCCCGAGGTTGGTCGAGCGGTCGAGCCCCATCAGGAGCCCCCGTGCGTCCGGCCTCCAGTGCGGCGCGCCGAGCCCCGCCAGCGCGGGGACGAAGACCACCTCGCCCGAGTCCTCCACGCTGCGGGCGAGCTTCTCCACCTGGGCCGACTTCTTGATCGCCTGCAGCCCGTCCCGCAGCCACTGCACCGCCGCACCGGCGACAAAGCTCGAGCCCTCCAGCGCGTAGGTCACCGTGCCCCCCAGCTGCCAGGCCACCGTCGTCAGCAGCCCCGCCTTCGAGGCCACGGGCTCCGTCCCGGTATTCATCAGGAGGAAGCTTCCGGTGCCGTACGTGCACTTCGACTCGCCGGGACGGAAGCACGCCTGCCCGAAGAGTGCCGCCTGCTGATCCCCGGCCATGCCCGAGACCGGGATGCCGTCGGGGAGCGCGTCCATCCCCTTGGTCGTGCCATAGAGCTCGGCGCAGCTGCGGATCTCGGGGAGCACCTGGGGCGGGATGCCGAACAGCTCCAGCATGTCCTCGCTCCAGCCGTGGTTCTTCAGATCGTAGAGCAGCGTGCGGCTGGCGTTCGACGCATCGGTGACATGCCGCGCCCCTCCGGTGAGCCGGTACACCAGCCACGAATCGATGGTGCCGAAGCACAGCTTCCCCGTCTCGGCGAGGTCTCGAAGCCCATCCACGTGGTCCAGCAGCCAGCGCAGCTTCGAGGCGCTGAAGTACGGGTCGAGCACCAGTCCGGTCGTCGCCCGGACATGGTCCTCCTCGCCACGGGCCTTCAGCTCCGCGCACATGTCGGCCGTCCGGCGGTCCTGCCAGACGATGGCCCGGGCCAGCGGCTCCCCGGTGGCGCGATTCCAGACCGCCGTCGTCTCCCGCTGGTTGGTGATGCCGATGGCGGTCACCATGTCGGGGCGGACGTCCGCGTCGGCGAGGCCCTTCTTGCAGCAGCGCTCGACCGTCTTCCAGATCTCCCGGAGGTCGTGCTCCACCCAGCCGGCGCGGGGGAAGTGCTGGGTGAACTCGCGGTAGGCCTCGCCCACGACCTCCAGCCGGTCGTCGACGACGAGCACGTGCGTGCCGGTGGTGCCCTGATCGATTGCGAGGAGATAGCGCCGCTTGGCCATGGGGTCCGGCAGGGTAGCGGATCGGCCGTGCTCGTGGGCGCACGGACGCGCGCGCTGGCGTGCACGCACCCGGACCGGGAGATTCAGCGCAGTGCGGCAGGGCCCAGCGTGCGCTCGACGAACCCGGTGACCTCCGCAGCGACCAGCTCGCCGTTCCGGTCCCTGGGGAGGATGTGCGCGCTGTTCTCGATGCGCACGTAGCGCACGGAGGGGGATTTCTCGAGTCGCCGCACCAGCGATGCCGCCCCCCCCTCGTCCACCACGTGGTCCTGGGCTGCCACCACCACCAGCACCGGGCAGGTGACCCGGGCCGCCGAGCCCCAGGCCAGATCCTGCATCTCCCAGAGATCTCTCAGCCGGGCCGAGGGCCAGGCGCGGAGGACCGGTGCCTCGGCCCGCGCGCTCTCGTCCAGGAGGTCCGTCGTGTCCTTCAACACCCACGGGCGGAGGTATTCCAGGAGGGGGATGGCTGCCCGAACCGCGCGGAGCGAGTTCAGCGTCCGGTCGCGGAAGCGCACGGCCGGCGCGAGCGCCGCGACCCCTGCGACCCGGCCGGGGTGCCGCGCGGCGAGCACGAGGGCCAGGAGCGCTCCCATCGACAGGCCGACCACCGCCACCCGTCGCCCCGGGAGGCGTGCCAGCGCGTCGTCACAGGCGAGGAGCCAGTCCGGTGCGCGGGCATCGAGCATCGCCGCCGGCGTCGTCCCGTGCCCCGGCAGCCGAGGCGCTTGCACCGCGATCCCCGCCCGGGAGAGCGCCTCCCCCAGCGGGCGCACGTCCCAGGGCGTCCCGGTGAAGCCATGGATGAGGAGGCATGCACCACGCTCCCCCGGCAGCTCGAACGCAGCCGTCTTCTCCTCGTCGAGCCTGATGTCGGTCGGCACTGCCCCGCCTCTGGCCACCCGCGCGGCAGGGGCGGTATGCAGGCGCTCCATGGCTGACCCAAAGCTGCCCGAGACCGCGCTCCAGATCCACATCGACGACGCGGTCGCCGATGGGGTCTACGTGAACATGGCCCTGGTGAACCACACCGACTCCGAGTTCACCCTGGACTTCATCTACGTGCAGCCCCAGCAGCCGAAGGCGCGAGTGAAGGCGCGGGTGATCACCAGCCCGCGCCACATGAAGCGCCTCGTCCAGGCGATGGTGGACAACCTCCAGAAGTACGAGGCCAAGTACGGCGTCGTCGACGCCGGCGATCCGAGCCTCCCGGTGCACTGATGCGCACCGGCACCCCGGAGACGGTGGGGGACCTCGGTCGACGCATGACCGAATACGTCGAGGAGCTGCAGGGCACCATCTGCTCGGCGGTCGAGGCCGAGGACGGCGGAGCCGCATTCCGCGAGGACGACTGGGAGCGCCCCGGCGGGGGAGGGGGTAGGACC
>DASROG010000101.1:0-10005 GCA_035646995.1 Myxococcaceae bacterium | reverse complement strand
GGCCATGGAGCGCCTCGCCCGGGCCCGGGTCATCGTCTTCGGGCTCGGCGGCGTGGGGAGCTACGCGGTGGAGGGGCTGGTCCGCAGCGGCATCGGCCACCTCACGCTCGTGGACTTCGACGAGGTCTGCGTCACCAACCTCAACCGCCAGCTGCACGCGACCGTCCGCACCGTGGGGAGGAGCAAGGCGGAGCTGATGGCCCAGCGCTGCCGCGAGGTGAACCCGGACTGCACGGTGGAGGCGGTCTCCGAGTTCTACCGGGCCGAGACCTCCGAGCAGCTGCTCCGGCCGGGATGGGACTTCGTCGTCGACGCCATCGACAACGTGAAGGCCAAGCTTCACCTCCTGAACCGCTGTGTGACGCTCCGGGTGCCGGTGGTGAGCAGCATGGGCGCCGCCGGCCGGCTCGACCCGACTGCCATCCGGGTCGATGACCTCTCCGAGACCATCATGGACCCGTTCGCCAAGGACGTGCGGAAGCTGCTCCGGCGCAAGTACGGGGTGGACACCGAGCGGCGGACCGGCATCACCGCTGTCTACTCGGTCGAGCCCCCGCGGACCCCGGTCCCGCTCACCTACGACGCGGCGACGGAAGGGTTCCTCTGCGTCTGCCCGAGCCGGGAGAACGACTTCCACACCTGCGATCACCGCACCCAGGTGAACGGGAGCGTGGGTTTCGTCACCAGCGTCTTCGGGATGAACGCTGCGGGCGTGGTGGTCCGCCGCATCGCGCACGGGCGCTGAGACCGTCCACGGGGCCCGTGGCACCGCTCGACACGGAGCGTTGACCGCTCTTCAGGCCGCGGTCGCGTTCGGCTGGAGTGAGGCGAAGGTCACGCCTTCCCGCCCGCAGGCCCGGCGGAACGCGCAGCGGGCGCACTGGGAGAGCTCGTCGGTCATCGGGAACTGCACCGCGTCCAGCGGGGTGTTCGCCGCGGCGTTCACCAGCAGCTCCCGCATCCGCTGCACGGATTCCCGGAACTTCACCGAGAAGTGCTCGATGGTCTGGGCGTCGACCGGGACCTCGACCTCCTGACCGGCGTTGAGGAACACCAGGCGGCACCGGATCTCGTGAGGCTCCACCCGATGCCGGTGGGCGAGGTAGAGCGCGTAGCCCACCACCTGGTCCTCGTAGCCGGTGTGGGGCGCTCCGGTCTTCCAGTCCACCACGGTGATGTGGCCGTCCTGGTCGCGGAAGGCGAAGTCGGGGATGGCGAACATCTTCACCCCGTCGATCTCGAACCAGCTGTGGTCCGCCCCCTCGTCCACCTCCAGCCACTGCTGCGTCTGGAGCGCGCGCGCTCGCTCGAGCCAGGGCGACTGGAAGAACCAGCTCAACGCGGACTCGACGCCGTCCCAGGTACGCTTCCACTCGCTGTCCGGAAGGGGCTCGCCGTACTCGTGCTCCATGAGCCCCATGAACTCCAGACGCCGCCGCTCCTGCCAGTAGGCCCGGGCGCGAGAGTGCTTGTAGTCCTCCCGCATGATGAAGCGGGCCCGCGTGATGGCCCTCGCCGGATCGGGCCGGCGCCCGGCTCGCACCTCGAGCAGCGCGTCCTTGATGACCGCGTGCACCACGCTTCCCGCCCAGTTGAAGCGGTTCGCCAGCTTCTTCAGCACCCAGAGCTGGCGGAGCTCCGGGTGTGCTCCGTCCTCCCAGCCGCCCCAGCTGCCGTAGTAATGGAGGTAGTACGCCCGCCGGCAGCCCTGGAACTTCTCGTGGCGGCTCTTTGACCAGCTGAAATCGTTGGTGAGGACGTTCTGGCCCATCCCGGTGTGAAGAGAACTGTAGCCCGGGGCCCTGTCAGCGGGGGACGGAACCGGCCTGCCCGCCCGCCTCGCATCTCCGTCCCCGCGGCCGCCGAGCTGCGCGGCGCGCTCCTCCGCTGGTACGACGCACAGGGGCGTGACCTCCCCTGGCGTCGCACCCGCGACCCGTACGCCATCTGGGTCAGCGAGGTGATGCTCCAGCAGACGCAGGTGTCGGTGGTGCTGCCCTACTGGACCGCGTTCCTCGCCCGCTTCCCCGAGGTGGCCGCGCTCGCCCGGGCGAGCCTGGACGAGGTGCTCTCCGCCTGGCGCGGGCTCGGGTACTACGCGCGGGCGCGGAACCTCCATCGCGCCGCCCGGGCGGTGGTGGAGCGGCACGGTGGCCGTCTCCCGGACGACCTCGAGGCGCTCCGCGCGCTGCCCGGCTTCGGCCGGTACACCGTGGGGGCGGTGGCCTCGATCGCCTTCGGGCGCGCAGTGCCGCTGGTGGACGGCAACGTCGCCCGCGTGCTGGCCCGGTGGTTCGGCATCGAGGGCCCCGCCGGGGATGCGGCGCGCGAGAGGCAGCTCTGGGCCCTCGCCGAGACGCTGGTGGCGGGAGAGCGGCCCGGCGACTGGAATCAGGGGCTGATGGAGCTCGGCGCCACGGTGTGCCGCCCCGAGCAACCGACCTGCCTGCTCTGTCCGGTGCGCGCCCGCTGCGTCGCGCTCGCCTCGGGAACGGTGGCGGACATCCCCGCTCCGAAGGCGCCACCGCGGCGGCGCGCCCTTCACCTCGCGGTGGTCGCGGCGCGGCGAGAAGATGCGGTGCTGCTGGTCCGCCGCGAGGGCACGGGCCTCTTCGGCGGCCTGTGGGAGCTGCCTGGCGTGGAGTGCGCCCCGGGGGGCGAGGTCGAGGCGCTGCGGGCGCGCTGGCCGGAGGTGGGCTCCGCTCCCCGCGCACTCGGGCGGGTGGAGCGGACGCTGACACACCGCGTGCTCATCCTCGAGGTCTTCGCGGTGGACGACCTCGAGCCGCCGGACGGCGCCCGCTGGGTGACGGCGGCCGAGGCGTCGACGCTGGGCATCTCCGCCGCGATGCAGGCGGTGCTCCGCCAGGTGTTCGAGGACCGGAGCCCGCCGGGAGGCAGACCATGGAAGAGCTCTCGCTCGCAGCGGTCGCGGCGATGACCGCGCGGGACGTTCTGCGCGCGCATCCGCGGCTCGGACCCGAGGGTGCGGAGGACCTCGCCCACCGGCTGGAGACGGCGCTCCGGGCCGCCGTGCGCCAGGAGCGGCTCGCCTGCGTGGCGGAGTGCGAGCGGCGAAAGTCGCTCTGGACGGAGACCGAGGAGCGGTCCGCCACGCCTCCCTCGCTCCAGACCGAGGCGCGCTACCGCGGGAACGAGGCGGCCGTGCTCGCCGACGCTCTCCGCGCCCGCGGCCACCCATGAGACGAGCGGCCGTCGTCGTCGTGCCGTACGACCCCCGCTGGCCGGCGGGCTGAGCACCTCCGATGACCGACTCGCTCCGGAAGCTGCGCCCCTTCGAGCTCGCTCGCTGGCAGCGGGAGCGCGACCGGGAGCTCATGCGCCGGATGCCGGTCCTGCTCGCGCGCAAGCAGGCGCGGATGTCCACCTCGCCCTTCGCCTTCCTGCGGGGCGCGGCGCCGCTGTTCTACCGGGTGCTCCAGAACGCGCCGCGCCTGGCGCGGGGGCCCGAGGCCGAGGGCCTCCTCTGCGGAGATCTGCATCTCGAGAACTTCGGCGCCTACCGCCCGGACCGGCCCTCGCGGCACGACCGGGTGGTGTTCGACCTGAACGACGGGGACGAGGCCTTCTACGGCTACCTGCACCTGGACGTGTTGCGGGTCCTGACCAGCGTCCTCCTCGCGGCGCGCGGCTGGGGCTGCTCCCCCGCTGGAGGCCTGGAGCTGGCCGGCGCGCTCCTCGACGGGTACCGCCGGGGGCGCGGAGGTGGCAGGGCCGTACCGGTGCCGGCGCCGGTCTCGGAGCTGCTGGCCCGGGTCGGGGCCCGGAAGCGCCGCGCGCTGCTGGAGAAGCGCACCGTGGTGGTCGGGCACCGGCGGCGGTTCCGGATCGGCGACAACTTCCTCCTGCTGCCCCGCGCCACGCGGGCGGCGTGTGCCCGTGCGTTCCGGCACTTTGCCGCCGCGCAGGCAGAGCAGGCCGGGCATCCTCCGGAGCGGTTCAGCGTGCTCGACGTCGCCTTCCGCGTGGCAGGACTCGGCAGCCTCGGCCGCTTCCGGGTGGCGGTCCTGGCGGAAGGGCACGGAACCGTCGACGGCGCGTGGATGTTCGACATGAAGGAGATGGCCCAGTCCGCCGGCGCGGCGTTCGCCACCCGGGCCCTCGAGCCCGGCCCCGCGCGAGTGGCGACCGCGCTCCGGACCCTGCTCCGCTTCCCGCCGGTGATGCTGGGCACCGTGCAGGCGCTGGGGCGCGGATTGCTGGTGCGGCGGCTCACGCCCCAGGAGGACCGGCTGGACTGGACCATGGTCCCACCCGACCAGCGTCCGCCGACCCTTGCCTTCCTGGGCGGGCTGACCGCGGGGGCGCACCGGCGATGCGCCCGGAGGCCACCGGGACCGCTCGACGCCGCGGACGCACGGCGGCTCCTGAGGAACGCCACCGAGATGGCCGGAATCCACGAGGCGGTCGCGCTCGCCCACGCGGCGGAGCTGCAGCACGGCTGAGCACGCGTCGTCTCCGAGGCGCCGTGGGGCAAGTTCCCGGGACTCGCGTAGGCTGGGGGTGCCCGGATGGACACGCTCGAGGACATTGTCCGAATCCGCCGCGCCGCCGAGATCCTCTGGGACCACTGGCAGGGGCGGATGAAGCTCGACGCGCTCCCCGAGGCGGTCCGGCCGCGCACCCGCGCCGAGGGCTACGCCGTCCAGCGCGAGGTGCAGGCCTGCTCCGGGCAGCGGCTCCGCGGGTGGAAGCTCGCCGCGACCAGCATCCCCGGCCAGCGACACATCGGCGTCACCGGTCCCATGGCCGGCAGGCTCCTCGCGAACCGGACTTATCCGCCCGGCGCCGAGCTCTCGCTCGCGGGCAACGGGATGCGCGTCGCGGAGCCGGAGTTCGCCTTCGTGTTCGCGGATGACCTCGCCCCCCGCGCCGCGCCCTACGCCACGGCCGAGGTGCTGGACGCCGTGGCCGCGTTGCATCTCGCGCTCGAGGTCCCGGACTCGCGCTACCGAGACTTCGTGCGCGCGGGCGAGGGTCAGCTCATCGCCGACAACGCGTGCGCGCACGACCTGATCCTCGGCCCCGCGGTGGACACCGACTGGCGCCGCCTGGACCTGGTGACCCACCCGGTGAGCGCAGAGGTGATGGGCCGCTACCGGCGAGACGGCAGCGGAGCCGCCGTGCTGGGAGACCCTCGGATCGCGCTGACATGGCTGGTCAACGAGCTGTCCGGCATCGGCGAGATGGCACGTGCCGGGCAGGTGGTGATCACCGGGACCTGCATGGCCTCCTTGGAGATCCAGGAGGGCGACGTCGTGCAGGCGGACTTCGGAGCGCTCGGCGCTCTCGAGGCGCGTTTCGGTCGCTAGCCGTCACCGGTGGGTCGAGGCCCCGAGCACCGCCACGGCGACGAAGAGCAGCGGGGCGAGCAGCAGGACGCTCAGGAGCACCCAGGCGCTGGGCCGGGCGAAGTTGAACGTCCAGCCCAGGCCCGAGCGCTTCGGCACCACCAGCCGCGGGTCGGCCGGGTTCACGTAGAGCACTCCGCGCCACGCCTCACCCGTGGCCGGCGCCATCCGGGGCGCCCGGATGATCTGGACGACGATGACCACCAGCATCGCCCCGGCTGCCACCAGCACCGGCGTCGGACCCCAGAGCGGAGCGAAGGCCGCCGGAACGGCGGTCAGGGCGATGATCCAGCGGATGGGTGCCAGCATCCGGCGGACGGCCTCGGTCATGGCCGGCGGACCGGTCCTCGCCCCGCCGGCGACGATGCCGTCCAGCAGCAGCAAAATTCCGCCCAGGAGGAGAAGGGGAAACGCCATCGCCAGCGGCGTGCGCGGAAAGTAGCCGTTCGGACGGCCGGAGATGTCCCAGTGCACCGGCATCGGCGAAGGAAACCGGTCGGCGAACACGACCAGCGCCACCGCCGGCAGGAGGAGGAGCAGGTAAGGACCAAGAGCGCGTAACTTCATCGAAGCCCTCCGCGTAGGAGGGGAGTCTGGCACGCCTTCCGGGCGCGCCTTAGAACCTGAACGCCATGGGCTACTTCGAATCGCGAAACGCCAAGCTGTCCCTCCCCACCGCCGGGGAGGCCCTCCCGGGCCGCAGCGCGCGGATGCCGGTCCCCGACAAGCACTTCGTCAACGGCCAGCCGCTGGTCGGCCCCTGGCCCGGCAAGGAACAGGCGGTGTTCGGCATGGGCTGCTTCTGGGGCGCAGAGCACGTCTTCTGGCAGCTCCCCGGCGTCACCGTGACGGCGGTGGGCTACGCCGGCGGGGCCACCCCGAACCCCACCTACCGGGAAGTCTGCTCGGGCCGCACCGGCCACGCGGAGGTGGTGCTGGTGGTGTTCGACCCCAGGATCACCACCTACGAGAAGCTGCTGCGCACCTTCTGGGAGAACCACGACCCGACCCAGGGCATGCGCCAGGGGAACGACGTCGGCACCCAGTACCGGAGCACCATCTACACCTTCGGCGAGGAGCAGCGCCGGGAGGCGGAAGCCTCGCGCGAGGCGTATCAGAAGGTCCTCGGCGCAGCGGGCCACGGACGGATCACCACCGAGATCCGTGAGGCACCCGAGTTCTTCTACGCCGAGGACTACCACCAGCAGTACCTCGCCAAGAATCCGGGCGGGTACTGTGGGATCGGCGGCACCGGCGTGAGCTGCCCGGTGGGCCTCACCAAGACGGCCTGAGGCGGGACGCGAGAGAGAGCCGAGCGGAGGAACCCCCGTCCCCGCCCGCGACGCCGGAGACGACGGCGGCGAGCGCGTACGCCGCTCCGGCGGCGAGAAACAGCACCCGCGACCCCAGCTCGAGGGAGAGCAGCGCGGAGAGGGGCACCGCGACCACCGAGGCGAATCCGTTCGACGCCCAGGCCCAGGCCAGCGGCCCGCGGTCCCGCGCCAGTCGCCGGAGCCCGAGCGGGAACGGCATCCCCATCGAGAAGGCCAGCGGGGCGAGGCAGCCCAGCACCGCCGCCGTCCGGAGCGTCGGGGCGGCCGGCGCCAGGAGGTGGACCAGCGGCAGGAGCGAGAGCGCAGCGAGCCCCAGGAGAACCGCCACGAACCCGCACGCCCGGACGGTTCGCCCGGGCGAGAGGCGATCCGACCAGAGGCTTCCCGCGCCGGAACAGGCCAGGAAGGTCACCAGGACCGCCGCCACCGCGTACACCGGGTGCCCGAGGAGCAGCCCCAGCTGCTGGATGGCGGCGATCTCCGCGGCCATGTACGCGCCGCCGAGGGCACCGAAGTAGCCGAGGACCACCCACCTCGGAGCCGTCCACTCTCCTCGGCGACCCCAGAGGAGTGCCGGGACCAGGAGCAGGAGCACCGCCACGGCCACGGTCTGGACCAGCGTGGCGAGCAGCGCGATGGGTCCCCACTCGGCGAAGGGAAGCCAGGAGCCCCGCGCCCCTCGCACCAGCGCCGGGAGGCTCGACAGCCGGAGGAAGTGGTGCGGGTAAGGTCTCGCGTCCTCCACCGGCCCCACGTCGAAGGGGTAGCCCTCTGCGAAGCGGGCCACCTCCTGCTCGGAGCGGCTCGCCGCGGCGGCCGCGTCCCGGAGCGAGGGATCCTCGAGCAGGTTGAACGGAGCCTCGGTGGAGCTCTCCTCCGGAGGCCAGTCGACGTCGACGCTCCTCTCCCGGGCCCAGCGACGCAGCCGCGCGAGCTCGCCGGCGGTGAACGCCAGCGAGCGCGCCAGCACGGTCACCGTTCCCCAGTTCCGCACCACCACCAGCCTCAGTGAGGGGGGATGGCCGAGTCGCCGCAGCGCCGCGGCGACGGTGAGCACGGTCCGCACGCTCTCCCGGGGAGGGGTGGAGATCCAGGTGGTCACCGAGAGCACTCCCTCGGGTTCGAGCCGCCGCAGGAAGAGCTCGTACGCGTCGACGGTGTGGAGGAAGTCCTCCTCGAGGGCCCGGACTCCGCCCACCGAGGCTCCATGCCCCACGGCGGGCCCCAGCGCCACCAGGTCGAAGGTGGCCCGCTCCCGGGCGAGCACCAATCGCGCTTCTCCGACCCGGTCCTCGGTCCGACCCGTCTGCCAGAACCGCATCGGACCGAGCTGCCGCGCGAGCCGGAGCAGATCCGGGTTGGGCTCGAGGGTCAGGATCCACCGGGCGTCGGCCTCGAGCGCCGCCCCGAGCGCCAGCCCGTCGCCCACCCCGAGCAGGAGAACGCGCCGCCGGGGAGCCAGCGCGTACGCCAGGGAGACCGGGAGCGCCTCGGCGACTTTCGCCGCGGCGGGGTCGGTCAGGTCGGTCGCCGCGCCAGCGAGGTTTCCGTCGACGAGCAGCGCCATCTGCGGGGGCAGCGGCCCGTGGAAGGACAGGGACAGGCCCGGTGCGAGGTGAAAGGACGGCGACTCGATGGCCAGCACCCATCCGAGCGGTCCGAACCGCTCGGCCACCCGATGGGCTCCGGGAAGCGCGGAGAGCTGCGGCAGGCTCTTGTACGGGCTGAGCAGGGCCTCCCACGAAGGGCCCAGAAAGAGGAGCCCTCCGGCGACGCCGGCCCCCACGGCCATCCACGCTGCGGGGCTCCCCCGTCCCCGCGCCAGCGTGGCGAGGGCGGCGAGGAGCGGCGGCAGCACCAGCGACTGCGCGGGCGGGAGCACGAACAGCACCCCCAAGGCGAGGACGACGCCCAGCGCGCCTCCCCCGAAGCTGGCACCGTAGAGTCGGCCGGTCCGCTCCGGGGCGAGCAGGAACGCAGTCAGGGTGGCCAGGCCGCCGGCGAGGAAGGGCACGGAGAGGACCGCGACGAGCACCGCCAGCCGGAGCCACTGGCCGCGATCGAAGGGAAGCTGCGTCGGCTCCAGCTTCAGCCGGTGCGCGAGCCAGGGTGAGGCGACCAGGGCGAGCGCCGTGACCGCCGCCGCGGCGTGGAACCGGCGCTCGCCAGTCTCGACGTCGCGCACCGGGAACAGCGCGCCGAGCGTCCCGCTCGCACCGATTCCGAGCAGCGCGACCCCGATGGCCATGGTGGCGAAGTGGTGGAACTGCTCCACGCCGAACAGGCGGACGAGGAGGATCTCGTTGGCGGTGGTGGAGGCCGAGAGCAGCGCGACCGCGGGGGTGAGCCCCCGACCGGGCCCGGTCACCGGAGCCCGCTCAGCATCGGCACGAAGGCGACCGGGAGGAGGATGCGGGTCCGCACCACGCCGTCCGCGTCCTTCTCCACCTGCAAGAGATTCTGGGCCCCGTACATGCTTCCCACCGGGATGACCATCCGGCCCCCCGGCCGGAGCTGTTCCACGAGCGCCGGAGGGACGTGGGAGGAGGCGGCGGTCACCACGATCGCGTCGAAGTGCGCCTCCTCGGGCCAGCCCAGGTTCCCGTCGCCGTGTCGCACCGTGGCGCGGTAGCCCAGCCGCTCGAGTCGGGACCTGGCGCTGGTCGCCAGCTCGGCGAAGATCTCCATCGTGTAGACCCGAGCTCCCGCCGCGGCCAGCACCGCGGCCTGGTAGCCCGAGCCGGTCCCCACCTCGAGCACCTTCATTCCGGGGCGAGGCCGGACCACCTCGGTCTGGTAGGCCACGATGTAAGGCTGGGAGATGGTCTGACCGAGCCCGATGGGAAGCGGACGGTTGTCGTACGCGGCGCCGGCGAGCGAGGGCGGCACGAACTCGTGGCGGGGAACGGAGCGCATGGCCTCGAGCGTGGCCGGGTCCCGGATGCCCTCCGCGACCAGGTAGCGCTGGACCATCTCCAGCCGCTCGGCGGCGCGAGGGTCCAGGACCCGCCCACCGTCGGGAGCGTCGGCGAGGGCCAGACTGCCCAGGACGAAGACCGCGATCAGAGAGCGCACCCTGCCCTCCTCGCTCGTACCGGCGAGGAACCAGGATACGTGGGCGGCGGGCGGCCTTCCAGCCGCCGCATCGGGGCGTCCGGTGTCCCGTCGATGAATGTGGCCACACCGGGGGTCGTCGAGGAGGATGATGACCGTGCGCACCCTCCGCCTCGTCGCGCTGCTCCTGGTCGGCTGTCCGGGCGAGCCGGGGGGAACGGTCCGGCCACCGGTGCCGGCATCGG
>DASROG010000100.1:0-6286 GCA_035646995.1 Myxococcaceae bacterium | reverse complement strand
GCGGACGCGGAGCGCGCCGTCGGGGAGCACCGACAGCACCGCGGCACCGGCGGGGACCATCTCCCCGGTCCGGTAGTAGGTGTCCACCACGCGGCCGGATGCCGGGGCGACCGCGGAGCGCTGCTGGAGCCTCCATTCGGCGGAGGCGAGCGCGGCCCGGGCCATCTCGGTGGCCGCGCGCTGGGCCTCGATCTCCTGAAGTCGCCCCACCGGGATTTGCAGCGTCCGGAGCCGGGCCTCGGCCGAGCGCAGCCGGGCCGCGGTCTGCTCGGCGTTGGAGCGGGCCAGATCGAGGCGTTGCTGGGTGGAGGCACCTTCCCTGGCCAGCTGCTCGGTGCGGCGGAGGTCGGACTGGGCCAGCTCGAAGGCGCTCCTCGCCTCGCGCACCTGGGCCAGCGCGGAATCGATCTCCGTGGCGGGGCCGCCCGCCTCGAGGTTGGCGAGCTGGGCCTGGGACTGGACGAGCCGGGCCTCGGCCTGGTCCCGGGCGGCGCGCTCGGCGTCGCAATCCTGGGTGAAGAGGAGCGTGCCGGCATCCACCGTCTGTCCGCGCTCGACGGCGAGGCGGGTGAGGGTTCCGGTGGTCAGGGGCGAGACGCGGGTCTCGTCGGCCTCGGCCCAGCCGTGGAAGACGCCCTCGGGGCGATTGCACCCGGCGAGCGCGACGACGGCGGCGACCGCGATTGGCAGCTTCATGAGCGACCTCCGGGGTCCGCGGCCAGGCCACGGATCAAGTTCTCGCAATGCGCCTCGAGGACCCGGCGGCGGTCGAGCACCAGGTCGGTGTGGGCGCCGAACGAGTGCTTCCACACGCCCAGGAGCACGACCGGCGCGACTACCAGGGGGACGGTGGCCTCGGTGTCCAGGGGACGGAACTCGCCGCGGGCGACGCCGCGCTCGAGGATGCGACGCATCAGCGCGAAGGCGCGCCGGAGCACGAGGTCCGCGTACAGCCGAGCGAGCTGCGGGAAGTTCCCCGACTCGGAGACGATGAGCTTCATCACGCCGGTGAGGGGCGTCTCCAGCACCTCGGCGACGAAGGCGAAGAGCGCGCGCAGCAGGTCGGGCGTCGGGCCCTCGAAGGCGGCGACCAGGGCCTCGGCGCGGTCGATGTTGGGGGCGACCGCCTCCCGGACCACCGCCTCGAAGAGCTGCTCCTTGCTCTCGAAGTAGAGGTAGACGGTTCCCTTGCTCACTCCGGCGACGGTCGCCACGTCCTCGAGCCGGGTGGCGGCGAAGCCGCGGTCGGAGAAGAGCTGCAGCGCGGCGGCGACGATCTCCGCCGGCCGCGCCTCCTTCCGCCGTTCCCAGCGCCGGGGCGTCTGCGTCCGCTCCATGGTAACTGACTGGTAAGTTACTTCTCGACCGACCGCAATCCTCGTTTCAGGTGCCCGAATTCTCAGGGGAATCGAAGGTGTCTGACACCTTCAATCGTGGAATTCCGGGGCCTGGCCCTGGGCGTCAGGAGCGGCGGAGTAGCCGCTTCTCCCCGACCCGGAGCGTGACCTTCTCCCGGTCGAAGTACTCGGACAGCGGGATGACGAACTTCCGGCTCCCGCCGACCAGCTCCTTGAACTGCTGGGTGGTGATCTCCCGGTGCTCGGTGAGGTGGGCAATGAGCCGCTGCTTCAGCTCGGTGATGGCCGAGGCGTGGAAGCACAGCTCCTCGCTCACCTTCACCACCGTGTGGTCGGCGATGGGGCCCTGAAGGAGCCCCGCCACGCGCTCCACCGGAAGCGAGAGCATCCGGCCGATCTCGGCGAGCGTGGGCGGAGCGAGCCCGCCGGCGGAGATCGCCGCCACTGCCTTCGTCCGCGCCGCCTCCTCGTCGAGGGAGAGGCTCCGTCCCCTTCCCTTCAGCCGCAGCCCCTCGCCGACACTTTCCACCGCCCCACGCTCCACCAGCGCCTGCACCAGCCGCCCCAGCAGCCGAGGGTCCAGATCGGGCGAGAGCCGCTGCCGCAGCTCCTCGCGGTGCAGCGCGTCTTCCAGCGGCGCCCGATCATGGAACGCCTGGAGCAGCGCCAGCGCACGCGACTGCAGGGCGGTGAAGGTCTCCCCGGCGACGTAGAGCCGCCGCTCCCGGTCCACCAGCAGCACCTGTCCCTTGCTGCTCAGCACCTCGAGCGCGCGCTGGACCGTCTTCGCTGCGCTGGCGGTGCGCACCGCGAGCTCGCCCGAGGTCAGTCCGCGGTACCCGGACTGCCGTGCCAGCCACACCAACCGCGCGTCCAGGTCCTCCCCGCGCATCGGGGCGAGCAGCTCGGCCGCGCCCCGCCGCCGCCGTGGCGCCCCGATGGTGAGCACCCGGCCGCCGGCGAGCGTGGCCCCACGCCCGGGCAGCGGTCGCGCCCCGCGGAGGATGAAGCGCTGACCGGGGAGCGCGGCCACCGGGCCCTGGAGCCGCAGCTGCGCCAGCCCCGTCTCTCCGGGGGCGAGCTCGGGCAGATCGAGCAAGGTGAGCCGCACCTCCACCTGCGCCGTTCCGAGGTGGAGCAGGAGCGTGCGGCGCCGCGGGAGGGCCGTCTCGGCGGCGGGGAGCAAGGTGAGCTCCACGTCCAGCGAGCGCGTCTCGGGGAGCTCGCCGGCGCGGACCACCACCATTCCCCTCTGCACGTCCTGGGTGGCCACGCCGGCCAGGTTGACCGCGGTGCGCTGTCCGGCCGAGCCCCGGGGAACGGACTGCCCGTGGGTCTGCACCCCGCGCACCCGGAACGGGCCGGGCAGGCCGGGGAGCAGCGACACCGACGCCTCGGGCTCGATGGTGCCCGAGAGGAGCGTCCCGGTGACGACGGTGCCGAACCCCTTGATGGTGAACGCCCGGTCCACGGGGAGGAAGAGCGGTCCGTCGCCGGGCCGGCGCTGGACGTCCGCCCCGGCCCGCCCCAGCGCTGCGCGAAGCGCGTCCAGCCCCTCGCCGGTCCTCGCCGAGACCGGCACCACCTCGGCCTTCTCCAGGACGCTGCCGGCGAGCAGCGTGGCGAGGTCCGCGTCGAGCAGGGCCCGCCAGTCGTTTCCCAGGCCGGGGAGGAGATCCGCCTTGGTGAGCGCCACCACCCCGGCCCGCACGCCGAGGAGCTGGCAGATGTCGAGGTGCTCGCGGGTCTGGGGCATGACTCCCTCGTCCGCGGCGACGACGAGGAGGGCCAGGTCCACTCCGCCCGCGCCGGCGGCCATGGCCTTCACGAACCGCTCGTGGCCCGGGACGTCGACCACTCCGGCGACCGTGCCGTCCGGCAGCGTCAGGTGGGCGAACCCGAGCTCGAGGGTGATGCCCCGGCGCTTCTCTTCGGGAAGCCGGTCGGTGTCGATTCCGGTGAGCGCCTTGACCAGCGACGTCTTGCCGTGGTCGACGTGGCCGGCGGTCCCGATGATCACGCCCGCGACCGGGCGCGCGGCGATGCGGGCTCCGGCTCCGGCGCGAGGTCGAAGCGTCCGTCCTCGGTGACCGGACCGTAGTCCCAGGGGAAGACCAGCGGTCCGTCCATCACCAGCACCGTCCAGTCGGGAGTCGCTCCCTGATCCCTGCAGAGCAGGGAGGCGGTGCGGATCTGCCGCGCCCCGGCCTTGCGCGCGCCGTCGATCGCTCGGCGGAGCGTCATGCCCGAGGCGACGACGTCGTCCACGAGGAGGATGCGCGCTCCCTTCACCTGGCGGGGCATCGCCATGACCTTCGGCATGCGCCCGGTGAGAGGATCTCGCGTCCGGCCGAGGATGCGCACCGGATGGAAGGGCTTGCCCAGCGCGCTCGCCAGCGCCGAGCCCACGTAGAGCCCGCCGGGGGCGATGCCCACCACGAAGTCACAGGTGTAGGCCGCGGCGATCTCCCGGGCCATGGCCTGCACCGCCCCGTCGAACTGGGCCCAGCTCATCTCCCGGACCAGGCTGCGCGGGCCGCTCCGGTCCTGGCCCAGCAGCCCGCGGGGAAGCTCGCTCTGGGGCGAGAGGGGGCGCTCGGGCGAGTCCGGGCGACGCCGTGTCGATCTCGAAGGCATGGACGGCGCCGAGCCTAGCCCGGCGGCGCGCCGGCGATCAGCGCCGCAGCTCGGTGCAGAACTCCCACGTGGCTTCCGCTTGACCTTCGGTGTCGAGGAGGTCCTCCAGCCCGGCCCGGTCCGGGGCCAGGAGCGCCCGGTGGACCCGCTGCTGGGGCGCCAAGGGCGAGGGACAGCTCGGGGACGGGACCACGGGCCAGAGGAACGTGCCCGTTCGACTCCCTCGCCCTGGAGCCCGGGAGGCGTTCACGAGCCCGGAGTCTGTGGCGGCGGGGCCAGCCGCCTCATGAGGTTCTCCTGGGCCACGCTCACCACCAGCCGACCGCTGCGGTCGTAGAACCGGCCGAGCGAAAGCCCGCGGCCGCCCTGCGCGGTGGGGCTCTCCATCGCGTAGAGCAACCAGTCGTCGACGCGGAACGACCGGTGGAACCAGAGCGCGTGGTCGATGCTGGCCACCGCGAGCCCGGGGGTGAGCCAGGAGACGCCGTGCGGCCGGAGCGCGGTGGAGAGCAGGCTGAAATCCGAGGCGTAGGCCAGGACGCAGGCGTGGAGCAGCGGAGCATCGGGGAGCGACCCGTTCGCCCGCACCCAGTACGCCTGCCGCGGCGGATCCACCGTCGGCAGCAGCGGATTGCGCGGCTCGACCGGCCGGAACTCCACCGCGATGCGCCGCTCGAAGGCCTCGCGGATCCGCGCCGGGACCTGCGGCACCGCGGCGAGCCACTCCCGGACCAGCTCCCGCTGGGGACGGAGCGATTCGGGCGCCGGCACCTCCGGCATCGGCGCCTGGTGCTCGAACCCCGGCTCCGGCACCTGGAAGGAGCAGATCAGGCTCAGGAGCACCTCACCGCCCTGGATGGCCTGCACCCGGCGCGCGGTGAAGCTCTTTCCATCCCGCACCCGGTCCACCTCGTAGACGATGGGGCGCGCCATGTCGCCCGGCCGCAGGAAGTAGGCGTGGAGCGAGTGCGGCAGGCGCCCCTCGACCGTCCGGCTTGCGGCCACCAGCGCCTGGCCGATGACCTGGCCCCCGAAGACCGCCTTCCCGCCGAGGTCCCGCGACTGACCCCGGAAGAGGTTCACCTCCAGCGGCTCCAGGTCGAGCAGCCGGAGCAGATCGTCGAGCGCGGACCCCACCTCGGACACGGCCACCTCCCAGGGATTCCGACACCTTAGTCACCTCGCCGGGCCTGCGCCGCCGGTCGAGTGGCGAAGCTTCGATGCGTGATGCATATATGCATTGAGCATCGAAGGGAGGCCAGATGGCCAGGCGACGGCGAAGGGCAGCGGACGACGACGAGGCCCGCTTCCTGGCCTCCTACGACGCCAGCAGCTTCGAGCGACCCTCGGTGGCGGTGGACGTGGCCCTGCTCTCGGTTTCGGAGGGAGCGCTGTGGACGGTGCTGCTCCACCGCTCGGAGCACCCGCACCGCGGCCGGTACGCGCTCCCCGGCGGGTTCGTCGGCATCCGTGAGCCGCTCGGGGGGGCGGCGGCGCGGGTGCTCGCCCGGAAGTGCGGGGTGAGCGACGTCTTCCTCGAGCAGCTCTATTCCTTCGGCGACCCGGGCCGGGACCCGCGGACGCGGGTGATCAGCGTCGCCCACGTCGCCCTCGTCGACCGGACTCGCCTGCTCCAGGCCAGCGCCGGAAGCAACACACTGGTCCACGCCCGGCTCGACGTGCCCTGGGAAGGCGAGACCGGCGGACCGGTCGAGGCTCGTCGTGCCGACGGAGCGGCCCTGCCCCTCGCCTTCGATCACGCCGACATCCTCGGGATGGCGGTGAAGCGCATCCGCGGGAAGCTCGATTACGCGCCGATCGGCTTCCAGCTCCTTCCTCCACGCTTCACGCTGCTCGAGCTGCAGCGGGTGCATGAGACCATCCTCGCGCGCCCGCTGAACAAGGACTCGTTCCGCCGCCGGATGCTCGCCTCGGGGCAGCTCGAGGCGTGGGGGAGGAAGAAGAACGCCTGCCCTCGCCCGGAGCGGATGAGCGCGCCGCGCCGGAAACGGAGGACGAACATGCTTGCGTCGGACCTGAGGTGGTGGACCGGTCCCCATCGACGAATCTGTGCCATGGCTGGACTCCTCTCCTCGGCTCTTCAGATCGCGGACCGGCGGGTGAACCGATAGAGCTCCGCCGGTCGGTGGTCGACGTCCCGCTGGCTCTCGCCGGTCGCCTCGAGCTGCCCCGAGGCGAGCATCCGGCGCCGGAACGAGTCCTTGTTCAGCGGGCGCGCGAGGATGGTCTCGTGCACCCGCTGCAGCTCGAGCAGCGTGAAGCGTGGAGGA
>DASROG010000099.1:0-3196 GCA_035646995.1 Myxococcaceae bacterium | reverse complement strand
GTCCTGAAGCGCATCCGCGCGGCGGTGCACGACATCGACCGGAACCTCGCTCCCGAGGGCGTGAAGCTCGACCCGTTCTACGACCGCACCGACCTGGTGGGCACCACGCTCCGCACCGTGGGGCACAACCTGCTCGAGGGCGCGGTGCTGGTGACCCTGGTCCTGTTCGTCTTCCTCCTCGACCTGCGCGCCGCGCTGGTGGTGGGCACGCTCATCCCGCTCTCTCTTCTCACCTCGTTCATCTACCTGCACCTCAGAGGGATGAGCGCAAATCTCCTGTCGATGGGCGCAGTGGACTTCGGAGTCATCGTCGACGGCGGGGTGGTGATCGTCGAGGCGATCCTCGCTCGCATGGTCCTGTTCCGGAGCTCCGGGGAGAGCGTGGAGCAGAAGATCCGCGATGCCACCACCGCGGTGGTGCGGCCGACGGTGTTCGCCCTGCTGATCATCATCGCCGCCTACCTGCCCATCTTCCTCCTCCAGCGGGTCGAGGGCCGGATCTTCTCGCCCATGGCCAACACCGTGGTCTCGGCCCTGGCCGGGGCGCTGTTCTTCTCGGTGACCCTGGTCCCGGTGCTCGCCGCGCTGGTGTGGCGCAAGCCGGTCACCCACGGCGAGTCGCCGCTCCTCACCTGGGTCGCCAGACGCTACGACCCCACGCTCCGCTACTGCCTCCGACACCCGGCGCTGCTGCTCGGCTCGGTGAGCTTGCTCCTCGCCGGAGCGGCGCTGGTCCTCCCGCGACTGGGCAGCGAGTTCCTCCCCGAGCTCAACGAGGGCGCGCTGTACATGACCTTCACCTTGCCGGCGAACAGCTCGCTGACCGAGGGGCGCAAGCTCGTCCCGCGCATCACGCAGCTGCTCGAGGGCGCGCCCCAGGTGGAATCGGTGCTCTCTCAGCTGGGCAGACCCGAGGACGGCACCGACGCGAAGCTGGCCAACAATCTCGAGTTCTTCGTCAAGCTCACCCCGCCCGACCGCTGGCCCCGGGAGACGCCCACGCTGGGTAGCGTGCTCGACGTGCTCCAGAAGCGCATAGCGGAGATCCCGGGCATCGAGGTGAACTTCAGCCAGCCCATCCGCGACAACGTCAACGAGAGCATCAGCGGCCAGCAGGGGCAGATCGCGGTGAAGCTCTACGGCGACGACCTGGCCGCGCTCCAGGCCCAGGCGGAGAAGGTGAAGGCCGTCATCTCCCGGGTGCCGGGCGTGGCGGATCTGGCGCTGGTGAAGAGCGCCTCGGTGCTACAGGTCAGGGTCAAGCCCAACCGCGTGGCGCTGGCGCGCTACGGGATGGACCTGGGCGACTTCCAGCACGTGTTCCAGACCGCGCTCGGGGGACGCCCGGTCGGCGACTACTGGGAGGGCGAGCGCAAGTTCGACGTGGTGCTGCGGCTTCCCCCCGCTGACCGTGACGACGTGGAGAAGATTCGCTCCCTGCGGGTCCCGGTGGACGGCGGCCTCACCATCCCGCTCTCGGCGCTGGCGGACGTGGAGACCGGCGTGGGCAGGGCGAGCATCAATCGCGAGAACGGCCGCCGCTACATCGGCATCCGGATGAACGTGCGGGGCCGGGACATGGGCGGTTTCGTCAACGAGGCCCGCGAACGCGTGGAGCGCGAAGCTCCCCTGGGCAAGGGGATGTCCATCGAGTGGGGTGGCGAGTTCGAGAACAAGGAGCGGGCGATGGCCCGGCTGGCGACCGTGGTTCCGGTGGCGCTGCTCATCACCCTGGTGCTGCTGTTCAAGGCGTTCGACTCGCTGTCACTGGCCCTCCTCACCCTGCTCAACGTCCCCTTCGCGCTGCTCGGTGGCGTCTTCGGGCTGTGGGCCAGCGGCTTTCCGCTCAGCGTGTCCGCGGCGCTGGGCTTCATCGCCCTCATCGGTCAGGCCTCGCTCAACGGCGTGCTGGTACTCTCCGCCATCGCCGCGCGGCGCGGACGCGGCGAGTCCCTCGACGACGCCATCCTCGCCGGGGCGCGCGAGCGGCTGAGACCGGTGCTGATGACCGCCGGGCTGGCCGCGCTGGGGCTGGTGCCGGCGGCGCTCTCCAGGGGGATCGGAAGCGAGACCCAGCGTCCGCTGGCGGTGGTCATCGTGGCTGGCACACTCTCTGCCTGCGCGCTCACCCTGCTCCTGCTCCCGGTGATGTACCGGATCTGGGAACGGCTGATGGAGCGTTCACGACCGGCAGCTGCGCGCACCAGCGCCGAGCCCGTGGTCGGACGGATCTGACACTCGCGGTGCGGTTGTCAGATCGCATCACAGAACTTTGTTTGACCTGATCGCCGGCGAACAGGGTGCGCTCCTCACATGGTCGAGATCGAGGCGCTTCCAGGGCGCGAGAGATTGGTGATGGCCTTCAAGGGGCAGGTTCTGGAGGAAGAGCTGGAGCAGGCCGAGCGGGAGCTCAGGCAGGCGTTGCCGCGGATTTCACCGCGCTTCGACATGATCTCCGACGTCTCCGAAGCGGAGACGCTGAGCCCCCAGGCGCTGGAGAGGATCCGCCGGATGGGGGAGATGATCGTCTCCGCGGGGCTTCGCACTCACGTCCGCGTGGTCGGCCGCAGCGGCCAGGCGGCGCTGCAGTTCCAGCGCATCAGTCGCGTGGTCGGGTACGACTCGCGCCTGGCCTACTCGTTCGTGGAAGCCGAGCAGCTCCTCGACGGCTCGGGGTGACCCGGGGCCACCCCTGTCGGTCGTGGTCGTTCGGCGCTGCTCCGGGGATGCGAGGTCTGCGAGCCTGTGGAAAGGTGACCCCCGGATGCCCGACACTGCCCTCAGTCGATTCTGGCGCGGAGTGCGCGAGCCCTGGGAGCTGCTCGGGCGGATGCGCCACCACCGACCGCTCTGGGAGCGGTACTGGCGCACGGTGCTGGTGCAGGCCGCGCTCACGCTCGTGGTCGGGCTGGCGGTGTTCTGGGTCGGAAAGCAGGGCGCCGAGGCGTGGAACGACGCCTTCGGCCCCGACGAGGTCCCGCAGAGCAGCGCTCCGGCGGCGGCGGGCTCCGGATCCACGGCTCCGGAACGCCCGACACCGTCCCCCGCCGCGGAAGGCACCGCGACTCCGGCCCGCCCGACATCGTCCCCCGCCGCGGAAGACACCGCGACTCCGCTTCCCGGCGCGCGAGAACCCGCCGGCGGCAGCCCCCGGTCACCGGGCCCGCCGCCGCCGGAGCGCTGCTCTGCGGGACCT
>DASROG010000098.1:0-4598 GCA_035646995.1 Myxococcaceae bacterium | reverse complement strand
CGCCGGTCCACCTGGGACGTGCTCCTTCCCCGGCTCCCGCGGGATTCCCGGCTCGCCCAGAAGCCGGTGCCGGTGGCGCGCGAGCCCGACCGGCGGCCCCACTCCGACCCGCGCCCGTTCCTACCCGCGGTGGGGCAGCGGGTCCGGCTGGTGCTGCGCAACGGCTTCACCCTCGAGGACCCGCTCCTCTCGGTGGGCCCCTACGACCTGCTGCTCGGAGCCGACGGGACCGAGATCCTGGTCCCCCTGCATGCACTCCTGTCGTGGGAGCCGGTCGGCGAGGAGGCCGCGCCCACGCCCTAGGCCCCGGGCCGTCTCGCCTGACGCCGGGCTCAGGCATGCAGCCGGCGGGCGAGCCGGTCGTGCACCCGCCGGAGCCCATCGCTCCGGTCCGGCGAGGCGAGCGCGGCGGAGACCGCCTCGAAGGCGGCCTCGTCCTCGGCCCGGAGGGTCTTCACCAGCGACGCCGCGGCGTCGAACAGCTCATGCAGCTCGTCCCCGTCGCGCAATCCGTGGCGCGGCACCTCGCGCCTGCCCTCGGCAAGGTCGGAGAGCAGCCGCCGGACCCGGTACACCGGCCCGGCGATCCGGTGGGTGATGACGATGCCGAGGAGCAGGACCGCCAGGGCGAACGCCAGGACCGAGAAGAGCACCAGCCAGCCGATGCGGGTGGCCTCCCGCGCCACCTCCCGGCGCTGCTCCGCGACCTGCACCTGCTCGGCCTGGTACGCCGCATCGATGGCCCGCGACTGCCGCTCCAGCTGCGCGGTGAACTCGGGGTCGTTGAAGCGCTCGAGCAGCGTCTTGGACAGCGAGGCGTTGCCCAGCTCGTGGCTGGCCTGCGCGGCCGCGGCTCGCGCCTCCACCGCCCGCTCGGCCTGCTCGGCCAGCCGGTTCAGCGCCCGGGCGAGGAAGATGCCGAGGAGGCCCGCGCCGAGGAGCGTGGCCAGGACCAGCACGGCCGTGAAGCGCAGCTGCAGCGGCGCGTCGAGCAGGTAGTTGCGCAGCTTCCTCTGCCGTGGCGCCATGGTCGCCTCCATCATGGAGTGAGTTCCCAGTCGAAGGTGCTCGCCGCGTCCTGGATGAGCCGGGGCACGAGCGCGCGGATGAGGTCCATCGGAGCACCGCCGCTGCCCTTCACCCGAACCTCGCCGAGGATCTGCTTGCTCGGCCAGGTGAGGCAGACCGCGGCCATCACCAGCGCTCCGCCGTCGGCGCGGACCAGCGTGGGCTGGAGGAGAAAGGCCGGAGTGCCCCTGGGCCTGGTCCTCGGCGCCGACTCGACGACGTCGCTCCGCGCCCCGGACCAGGTCAGCCGCTTCACCAGCCGGCTCCGGGCCTCGCCGCAGAGCGCCTCGCCCAGCGGCGGGCTCCCGGGGTCACGGACCGTCTCCACCCATACGTCCACGGTGCGCTTGCGCTCCTTCACCTGGAGGAGCATCGCCAGCCCGCGGAGGATCTCCGCCTGGGCCTCGGGTGCGGTGTCGCCGGCGTGGGCGGTGAGGCAATCCAGTGCCCCGAGGTCGCGGAGCTCCGGGAGCGAGCGAGCGACCGCCGAGCGCACCAGCGGCTCGGGGTCGTCGAGGGCGGCGCAGAGCGGCCCCAGGGCCCCCGGCGCCTCCGTCGTTCCGAGGGTGAGGGCTGCCTGCGCCCGCACGCGAGGGTCGGTCGCCGTACCCAGCTGCCGGGAAAGAAAGACGATCCGGGGATCTCCCTGGCCCAGCGCGGCTCCCCCGAGGAGCGCCGCCCCGAGCGCCACGGTTCGCAAGGTCCGGGCGACAAGGGCGAGGGGGTGGGCGCACACGGCGTGAGGCCGGGAGCCTAGCAGACGTTATATGCAGGGCTTCCATGGTCCGTACCGCCGCACAGGTCCGCGAGGCCTTCCTGTCCTACTTCGAGAACCGGGGTCACCGCCGGGTGGCCAGCTCGTCGCTGGTCCCGCTCGACGACCCGAGCCTGCTCTTCACCAACGCGGGGATGGTGCAGTTCAAGGACGTCTTCACCGGGCGCGAGTCCCGTCCGTACAAGCGCGCCACCTCCTCGCAGAAGTGCGTGCGCGCCGGCGGGAAGCACAACGACCTGGACAACGTCGGCTTCACCGCGCGGCACCACACCTTCTTCGAGATGCTGGGGAACTTCTCCTTCGGCGACTACTTCAAGGAGGACGCCGTCGCCTTCGCCTGGGAGTTCGTCACCCGGGACCTGGCCATCGCGCCGGACCGGCTCGCCGCGACGGTGTTCGACGGCGAGAAGGGCATCCCCTGGGACGAGGAGGCCGCCCGGCTGTGGAAGCGGGTGGGCGTGCCGGAGTCGCGCATTCACCGGCTCGGCTACAAGGACAACTTCTGGGCCATGGGTGACACCGGTCCCTGCGGCCCCTGCTCGGAGCTCCACTACTTCCAGGGCAACGACATCCCGTGCGCGGAGGAGGCGGCGGGGCGGGCGTGCCTCGGCGTGGCCTGCGAGTGCGACCGCTGGCTCGAGATCTGGAACCTGGTCTTCATGCAGTTCGAGCGGAAGGAGAAGGACAGCCCGCTCGAGCCGCTCCCGCGTCCATCGATCGACACCGGCGCCGGTCTGGAGCGCATCGCCGCCGTGGTCGCTGGCAAGCGAAGCAGCTACGACACCGACCTCTTCGTGCCGCTCCTGGCCCGGGCCAGCGAGCTCTCGGGGAAGGCCTATGGCGGTGACCCGGCGGACGACGCCTCGTTGCGAGTCATCGCCGACCACGCGCGTGCGACGGCGTTCCTCGTCTCCGACGGCGTGCAGCCCTCCAACGAGGGCCGCGGATACGTGCTCCGGCGCATCATGCGGCGGGCCATCCGCCACGGCTCCCGGCTGGGTCTGGACGAGCCCTTCCTCCACGAGGTGGTGAAGGTCGTCGTCCAGCAGATGCGCGACGCCTACCCGGAGCTCCAGGAAAACGAGGCCTTCGTCCTCGAGGCCACCCGCCACGAGGAGGAGTCCTTCCGCCGCACCCTGGCCCGCGGACTCCGCCTGATCGACGAGGCGATGGCCGAGGCCGGAGGGAAGAAGGTCCTCTCCGGCGACGTGGTCTTCCTCCTCCACGACACCCACGGCTTCCCCTGGGACCTGACGCAGATCATCGCCCGCGAGCGCGGGTTCGACGTCGACCTCGACCGCTACGAGCAGCTCATGGAGGCGCAGAGGCAGCGGGCGAGCTTCGGCGGTTCCGGGGAGAGGGCGGTGGCAGACCTCTGGCCCGCGCTCCAGACGCGGCTCGGGGAGACGGTCTTCCTCGGTTACGAGGGTGAGGGACACGAGGGCGAGGGCACCGTGGTCGCGCTGGTGAAGGACGGGCGCGAGGTTCCGGAGCTTCGCGCCGGCGAGCGCGGCGAGCTCCTGACCGACCGGACCCCGTTCTACGGCGAGGCTGGCGGTCAGGTGGGCGACACCGGGCGCATCGTCGGGCACGGCGGGAAGGCCGAGGCCCAGGTGATGGACACCACGAAGCCGGTGGCGGGCCTGACGGTGCACGAGGTCGAGGTCACCAGCGGGACGCTCCGCGCCGGGGACGTGGTCCAGCTGTCGGTGGACGGGCAGAGGCGGAACTCCATCCGGGCCAACCACTCGGCCACCCACCTCCTGCACCGAGCGCTCAAGATCGTGCTCGGCGAGCACGTGAGGCAGGCGGGCTCGGTGGTGGCTCCGGACTACCTCCGGTTCGACTACTCGCACTTCTCCCAGCCCACGCCCGAGCAGCTGGAGCGGGTGGAGGACCTGGTCAACGGGTGGATCCGGGACAACCCCGGCGCCGAGACGAAGGTGATGGACCTCGACGAGGCGAAGAAGGCCGGCGCGGTGGCGCTCTTCGGCGAGAAGTACGGCGACCGGGTGCGGGTGGTGAGCGTGCATCCGCAGTCCACCGAGCTCTGCGGCGGCACCCACGTCCGGCGCACCGGAGACATCGGCGTCTTCAAGATCACCTCCGAGGGCGGCATCGCCTCGGGCGTGCGGCGCATCGTGGCCCTCACCGGCATCGGTGCGCTGGCCTGGGTCCGCGAGATGGAGCACGAGGTGCGCCGCGCCTCCGAGCTGCTGCGCACCTCGCCGAAGGAGCTGGTCCGCCGGGTGGAGGCCACCCAGCGCCGGGTGAAGGAGCTGGAGAAGGAGGTCGAGACGGCCGCCCGGCGAGCCTCCGCTGCCAGCACCAGCGACATCCTCTCCGAGGCGCGCGAGGTCAACGGGGTGAAGGTGCTCGCACAGCGGGTCGATCCCGCGGACGCCAAGGCCTACCGGGTGCTCGCCGACCAGTTCCGGGACAAGCTCCGCTCCGGAGTGGTGGTGGTCTGGGGTGAGAAGGACGGGAAGGGTCTGGTCCTGGTCGGGGCCACCAAGGACATCGTGGCCCGCGGGTTCAGCGCGGCCGAGGCCATCCGGGAGGTGGCCCGGGTGGCCGGCGGGTCGGGGGGCGGCAAGGCAGACCTGGCCCAGGCCGGCGGGGCGGACCCGGCGCTCCTGGGCGCGGCGGTGGAGAAGCTGGTCGCCTCGGTCCGGGCATAGGATTTGGGTAGCGCGCGGATTCGGTGCATCTTTGGCCCCCACGCATGTCCGCGCCGACGCCGCTCCGCGTCCGG
>DASROG010000097.1:0-6306 GCA_035646995.1 Myxococcaceae bacterium | reverse complement strand
CACTACATCTCGCGACGCCGCTCGGAGGCGGTGAGCGATCACACCATCGCCAAGGAGCTGGTCACTCTTCGGGCCTCGCTCAAGCTCGCCAAGCGAGCAGGACTGTGGCTCGGCGACATCGACGCGCTCCTCCCGGCAGGCTTTGCTCCGGACTACCGGCCGAGAACGCGGGCCCTCTCCACCGAGGAGCTCGCGAAGCTCCTTGCGGTCCTGCCAGCTGCCCGAGCAGCGCAGGTCGCCTTCATCGTCTCGACCTCCGCGTGCTGGAGTGAATCGGTGAAGGCCTGCCGGACCGACGTTCAGCTCGACTCCGGCTGGGTACACGTCCGCGGGACGAAGCGTGCCGCGCGTGACCGACACATCCTCGCTCGCCACCCGGCACTCGCCAGCCTTCTCGCGTACGCGCTCGAGCACGCACCGGGCGAGGAACTCCTCTTCCCGCCCTGGAGCAACGTCCGCCGCGATCTTCTGGTCGCCTGCGCTGGGGCCGGCATCGAGCCATGTTCCCCGAACGACTTGCGTCGCACCTACGCCAGGTGGATGCGCCTGGCCCGCGTGCCCGCCGAAATCGTCGCTCCAACCATGGGCCACCGGGACACGCGGATGGTAGAGCGCGTCTACGGCCGCCTGTCGCCTGAGGAAATCGGCGCGCTGCTGACCGCGCACTTCGCTCCGGACTGCATCGCCGGTGCATCAGTCAGCGTGGATTCGGCCGGAAAACGTGGACGAAATGGACGCTCCCGTCGCGCCAACCCAGCGAAAACAGTGCCCAGGGGCGGAATCGAACCACCGACACGGGGATTTTCAGTCCCCTGCTCTACCGACTGAGCTACCTGGGCGTGTGACTCCCCCGCGCCGCGGACCGCCGGACACGAGGGCGCGCAGGAATAGGACGCGCACCGCGGCGAGTCAAGCCGGGCGCGGCCTAGTGGACCGTGGCCCCGAGCGCGTCGCTGGCCGAGGCGAGCAGCGACTCCAGCTCGCCGGGCTCGACCGGCTTGGCCAGCCGCCCGGAGACCAGCGGGTGCTGCGGGGCCACCTGGTCCAGCGCGCTGTGCGCCGAGCAGAGAATGAACCGGACGCGGGCACCCACCCGGCGCGCCAGCCCGTAGAGCAGCTCGATGCCGCTCATCCCCGGGAGCATCAGATCCAGCACCACGATCACCGGCGCGTCGTCCGCCGCCGCGCGCTCGAAGAAGCGGAGCGTCTCGCTCGCGTCGCAGGCGCTGAGCACCGTGTAGCCCTGACGCTCGACGGTCTCGCTCAGCATGCGGCGGAAGAACGCCTCGTCGTCCACCACGAGCACGTAGGGCGTGCGAACGTTGGGGGCAGAAGCCTCGCTCACGGCTGGAATGCTAACCCAGCTTCCCTGGCCTGACGATCATCTGGATCTGCGGACGGGACGGGACCGGCGTGGATGTCGCACTCCCGCTCCGCCGAACGCAGGGTCAACCGCGCTTCTGGTAGAGCTGGACGAGGTTTCCGCAGGTATCGGCGAAGATGGCGATCCGGACCGGGCCGGAGTCAGTTGGCTCCCGGGTGAAGACCACCCCCCGCTCGCGCAGCCTCCGGTACTCGGTCCCGAGGTCGTCCACCTCGAACGCGGTCACCGGAATGCCCTGCTTGAAGAGCGCTTCCTGGAACGTTCGTGCCGCGGGGTTCTCGTTGGGCTCGAGCGACAGCTCCAGATCCTCCGGACCCTCGGGCGAGGTGACGGTGATCCACCGGTACTGCCCGACCGGGAAGTCCTGACGTTTCACGAACCCGAGCGCGTCCGTGTAGAAGGCCAGCGCCCGGGCCTGGTCCTCGACGAAGATGCTGGCCAGCTTGATCCGCACGGGGTTCCTCCGGTGAGGGTCGGCAGTGTCGCCGGACGGGGCGCGGCAAGGCTTCTCCGAAGTTGCTCTACCCCGGCTCGCCGGCCATCAGGCCGAGGCAGCTCACCGCCTCCGGGCCCAGCCGGGCGGCCGTTCGGCGGAACCGGGAGGGAGGCATCCCCACCTGGCGCGCGAAGCGGGCGCTGAAGGTTCCCAGGCTGGAGAACCCGAGCCGGAGCGAGATCTCGGTGACCGACTCCTCGCTGCAGAGGAGCAGCTCCTTCGCCCGCTCGAGGCGAGAGCGAATCCGGACCTGGTGGGGCGTCTCGCCGAACACCGCCTTGAACCGCCGGATGAAGTGGTAGGGCGACAGGCCGCTCTCGGCCGCGAGGCGACGGATGCGGAGCGGCTCGTCTCCACCCGCCAGGAGCCGGGCGCGCGCCCTGCACAGTGCCTGCAGACCTTCGGAGCTCAGCACGGCCCGGGGAGCTTCGGGCCCCACGCCCCGCTTTCTCAAGGGACCTCCGCCGCTTGCCTGGAGGCAGGGCGGTCCCCACCCTCCGCTCATGTCCTACCTCGGTCAGCTCTTGGCCCTCTCAGCGGTGGTGATGGGCATCGCCCAGACGGTCACGAAGGAGCGCCTCTTCGAGCCGCTCCGGAACCGGCTCGGGGGTCGCGACAGCTGGCTGGGGTACCTGGTGTCCTGTCCCTACTGTGTCTCGCACTGGGTGGCGTTCGTGCTTGTCCCGCTGACCGGGATTTACGGAGTACGGGTTCAGGTTCGCTGGGGGCTGGTGAGCACGCTTCTCGACTGGTTCCTCTCCTCGATGCTGGTGGTGGTCATCGCCGCCTTCATGCGGGTGGCGTTCTGGTTCGTCGACGAGAGCCAGGGCCTGGTTCGCCGGCGCAAGCGGGTCATGGAGCAGGTGGCACAGGAGGAGGACGCCACCCACGTCCGTCATTGAGGACCGAGTCGGCGGCGCTCCCCTGTCGGGTCGTGGTGGACTCTCTACCGCCCGGGCCCGCCTTTACGGAGGATCGTGGACACCGGATGGACCGCATCACCATTCTCTTCGTCGACGACGACGACCTCATCCGGGGCGCCTACGTCGACCTGCTCCGCGATGAGGGCTTCTCGGTCGTCGAGGCGTCCGACGGATGCGAGGCGCTCGAGGCGGCCACCACCATCTGCGGCGAGGTGCTCCTGGTGCTCGACGAGGAGATGCCCCGCATGAGGGGAAGCGCGGTCCTGGAGCTGCTCGACCGGCGCTCCGACGCGCCTCGGTTCCGGGTGGTGATCATCTCCGGCTACGGCAACGCCGAGGTGTACACGGTTCCCCGCCGTGGGATCCGCGTCCAGGCGGTGGTTCCGAAGCCCTTCACCGCCGACGAGCTGCTGAGCACGCTCCATCGCCTCGCCGCCTGAGGCGGCGATCACCGGCGGCATCAGCGCAGCGCTCTCGATCGCCGGACGCCCGCGCTCAGCTGGCGTCGACCGTCTTCTCGCTCGCCCGCTCGAGGCGCCGCTGGTGCCGGCGGACCTCCACGACGAGAAACGCCGCCGCCGCGGCGAGGATGCCTGCGTCGTCGAGCCAGCCCAGGACCGGAATCCCGTCAGGGATGACGTCCAGCGGCCAGATCACGTAGGCCACCGCAGCCGCCCCGGCGAGCTTCCGCCACGCGGCGACCCCCGGATCGCGGAGGTAGCGCCAGAGCTTTCCGACGGTTCGGGTTCGCTCGAAGGCCACCCTCAGGACTCCCCGTCAGTCGGGCCCGGGCCCTGCGGCTCGGTCGTGGGCGAGATGATCTCCTCGCCGTTTCCACCGTCGCCGTTCTCCTCGCTCGACTCGGGGAGCTTGGAGATGGTGCTCACCTTCTCTCCGGCGCTCTCCAGGCTGATCAGCCGGACTCCCTGCGTGTTCCGGCCGATGACGGAGATGTCGTGCACCTTGATGCGGATCAGCATCCCGCCGTTGGTGACCAGCATCACCTCGTCGCGGTCCTTCACCTGCGCGAGGCCGACCACGTTGCCGTTCCGCTCGGTGGTCTTGATGTCGATGATGCCCTTCCCGCCGCGGCCCTGGACCCGGTACTCGGATTCCTCGGTGCGCTTGCCGTACCCGTTCTCGGTCACGGTGAGGATGGTGGTGCCCGGCTCGACCACGTCGGCGCCCACCACCTCGTCGCCCGCCTCGAGGGTGATCCCCTTCACCCCGTAGGCCTGCCGGCCCATGGAGCGAACCTCGCTCTCCGGGAAGCGGATGCTCATCCCCTGCGCGGTGGAGAGGAGGACGTCCTTGCTCCCATCGGTGATGAACACCGCCACCAGCGAGTCGCCATCGTCCACCCCGAGGGCGATGATGCCCGCCGAGCGCACGTTGGAGAAGGCGTTCAGGTCGGTACGCTTCACCACGCCCTTCCGGGTGACGAAGAAGACGAACCGGCTGTCCTCGAAGCTTCTGGTCACGAGGATGGAGGCCAGCTTCTCACCCTCGCCCATCTGGACCACGTTGATGATCGGCTTGCCCCGGGCGGTCCGGCTGGCCGCAGGGATCTCGTGCACCTTGAGCCAGTACAGCTTGCCCCGGGTGGTGATGGGCATCAGGTAGGCGTGCGTGCTGGCAACGAAGAGGTCGGAGACGAAATCGTCCTCCTTCATCGACGCGCCGGTCTTTCCTCGACCGCCGCGCCGCTGGGACCGGTACTCGGAGAGCGGGCTGCGCTTCACGTACCCGGCGTGGGACACGGTGACCACCATGTCCTCCTCGGCGATCAGGTCCTCGCTGGTCAGCTCGGAGGCCTCGCCGGTGATCTCGGTGCGACGCTCGTCGCCGAACTTCTCTCGCACCTCCCGGAGCTCGTTCTTCACCACCTCGAGCAGCGATGACTCGTTCTCGAGGATGTCGCGGAGCTGGGCGATCTCCCGGGTGAGGGTGATGAGCTCGTTGAACAGCTCCTCGCGCTGGATGCCGGTGAGGCGCTGCAGGCGCATCTCGAGGATCTGCTTGGACTGCTCCTCGCTGAAGCCGCCGTCCTCGTACCGGTGCTGGAGACCGGCGTAGCTCGGCTCCTCCGCGCGGGCCCGGGCCACGAGCTGCTCCATCTGCGCCCTCGCCGTGCCCAGGTCGAGCCGGGGCAGGTCGGCGAAGCGCTCGTGCTCGTAGAGCGATGGCGAGAGCACGTGCATGAGGCCCCACCTCGCCTCGTCGGGGTCGCGCGAGCGGCGGATGATGGTGATCACCAGGTCGATGATGTCCTGGGCGACCAGCAGGCCCTCCACCACGTGCATCCGGCGCTCGGCATTGCGCAGCTCGAACCGGCTGCGGCGAGTGACCACCTCGCGCCGGTGGCTGACGAACCGCTCCAGCAGCTCCCTCAGGTTGAGCGTGCGGGGCTGACCGCCATCGATGGCCAGGAGCACGATGCCGAAGGTGGTCTGCAGCGGGGTGTTGGCGAAGAGGTTGTTGAGCACCACGCCGGAGATGGCGTCGCGCTTGAGCTCGATGACCAGGCGCATCCCGCGCCGGTCGGACTCGTCGCGGATCTGGCTGATGCCCTCGATCTTCTTGTCCCGCGCCAGCTCGGCGATCTTCTCGGTGAGGCGGGCCTTGTTCACCTGATAGGGAATCTCGGAGATGACGATCGACTCGCGCTCGCCCTTGGCCGAGGTCTCGATCTCGTGCCGCGCCCGCAGGGTGATCTGCCCGCGCCCGGTCTCGTAGGCCCGCTGGATACCCTCGCGGCCGAGGATGAACCCGGAGGTGGGGAAGTCCGGGCCGGGGATGTGCTGCATCAGCTCGCGCACGGTCGCCTTGGGATGGTCGATGAGGTGGAGCGTGCCGTCGATGACCTCCCGCATGTTGTGCGGGGGGATGTTGGTGGTCATGCCCACCGCGATGCCCGAGCTCCCGTTGACCAGGAGGTTGGGGAACCGGGTGGGAAGGACCAGCGGCTCCTTGGTGGAGTCGTCGAAGTTCGGGCCGAAGTCGACGGTCTCCTTGTCGATGTCGGCGAGCATGGCCTCGGCCAGCTCGGTCATCCGGCACTCGGTGTACCGATAGGCGGCGGCGGAGTCCCCGTCGACGCTGCCAAAGTTTCCCTGCCCGTCGACGAGGAGGTACCGCAGGTTCCACGGCTGGGCGAGGCGGACCAGGGCGTCGTAGACGCTCGCGTCGCCGTGCGGGTGGTACTTCTTGAGCACCTCGCCGACCACGCCCGCGCACTTGCTGTACTTCCGGTTGTGCAGCAGGCCCTCGTCCTGCATCGCGTAGAGGATGCGCCGGTGCACCGGCTTCAGGCCGTCGCGCACGTCGGGGAGCGCCCGACCCACGATGACGGACATCGAGTAGTCGAGGTAGCTGCGGCGCATCTCGTCCTCGATGTTGATCGGCACGAGATCACCGGCGCCGCCACCCGGCGGAGTCGGCGGCGGTGGGGGGGTCGGAAGGTCGTCGGACATGAGGGGCTAACCTCTACCTAACTGCCCGGA
>DASROG010000096.1:0-11398 GCA_035646995.1 Myxococcaceae bacterium | reverse complement strand
GTGGTGGGCGGGGCGCGACGGTGGATCCGCCTTCCCGGCCTGAGCCTCCAGCCGGCGGAGATCGCCAAGTTCACCTGGGTGGTGTACCTGGCGTACTCCCTGGCGAAGAAGCGCGAGAAGGTGGCCACGTTCTCCATCGGGTTCCTGCCGCATCTACTCCTGGCGGGGCTCCTGGTGGCCCTGTGCATGGCCGAGCCCGACTTCGGCAGCTCGGTCGGGCTGCTGGTCCTGCTCTTCATCCTCCTCTTCGCCGCCGGGACGAAGCTCTCCTACCTCGTCGGCTCGGTGCTGCTCGCGCTGCCCCTGGCCTACGGTGCCATCGCTCACTCGCCCTACCGGCTGAAGCGGATCACCGCCTTCCTCGACCCCTGGGCACACCGACACGACATCGGCTACCAGGTGGCCCAGTCGCTGATCAGCGTCGGGTCGGGTGGGCTGTTCGGCCTGGGGCTGGGGGAGAGCCGACAGAAGCTGTTCTTCCTGCCCGAGGCACACACCGACTTCATCTTCAGCATCATCGGGGAGGAGCTGGGACTCCTCGGGGCGCTGGCGACCATCGTCCTCTACGGGGTCGTGGTCTGGCGGGGGACGCGGGCCGCGCTCCGGGCGAGTGAGACCTTCGGCACCTACCTCGGCCTGGGCCTCACGGCGATGCTGGGCTTCCAGGCCGCGGTGAACATGAGCGTCGCGATGGGCATGCTGCCGACCAAAGGGCTCACGCTTCCCTTCATCTCCTACGGGGGCTGCTCGCTGGTCATCTCCATGGCCGCCGCCGGTGTGCTGCTCTCGCTGAGTGCCTCCTCCGCGCCCATGCGCAACCCCGGACCCTCGCGCGTCCGCCAGCTCCGGGAACAGGTCGCATGAGGATGCTGATCGCCGGCGGCGGGACGGGAGGGCATCTGTTTCCCGGCATCGCCCTGGCGGAGGAGGTCACCACTCGGCATCCGGACAACCGGGTGCTCTTCGTGGGGACCACGCGTGGTCTCGAGGCGCGGGTGGTGCCGGCGGCGGGCTTTCTGCTGGAGACCATCGAGGTGCGCGGGCTCAAGGGGAAGGGCGCGCTCAAGGCGCTGAAGGCGCTGCTGCTGCTCCCGCTGTCCTTCGTCTCCAGCTGGCGCATCCTGGGCCGCTTCCGTCCGGACGTGGTGGTGGGCGTGGGCGGCTATGCGTCCGGGCCGGTGGTGCTCGCGGCGTGGATGCGCGGCATCGCCACCGCCATCCAGGAGCAGAACGCTCTCCCCGGCATCACCAACCGCATCCTCGCGCGCATCGTGCGAGCGGTGTTCATCGCCTTCGAGCAGGCGCGCGCCGCCTTTCCCCCGCGGAAGACGTTCCTGGTCGGCAACCCGGTGCGCCGCAAGCTGATGGACAACTACCTCCGGAGCCGTCCCCCGGGGACGGACGGGCGGTTCCGCCTGCTGGTGGTGGGCGGCTCGCTCGGCGCCCGAGGGCTCAACAACCGGATGCTCGAGGCGCTGCCACACCTGGGAGACCTGCGCGAGCGGATGGACATCGTGCACCAGACCGGCGCGGCAGATGTGGAGGCGGTGAAGGCGGGATACGCCGCGGCGGGAGTGAGCGCGGAGGTGGTGCCCTTCGTGGACGACATGTCCGCCGCCTACGCCCGGGCGTCGCTGGTCCTCTGCCGGGCGGGAGCCACCACGGTGGCCGAGCTGACCATCTGCAAGAAGGCGGCGATCCTGGTCCCGTTTCCCTTCGCCACCGACGACCACCAGGCAGTGAACGCCGCCGCGCTGGTCGAGGCCGGGGCGGCGCTGGTGTTCCGCGAGTCGGAGCTCGGCGGCGAGCGGCTGGCCCAGGAGCTGCGGAGGCTGGCCGCCGATCCGGAGAGGCTCCAGCGGATGGAGCGCGCCGCCGGGGGCCTTGGCCGGCCGGAGGCCGCGCGGGAGCTGGTCGACCTCTGCACCGAGCTGGTCGCCCCGCCTGCGAGGCGCGGACACATGGTGCCGCGGTGACCCGACGGACCCCGGTGGTGAGCCTGTTCAAGACGCGGCACGCCGCGCAGGTGCACTTCGTGGGCATCGGCGGCATCGGCATGAGCGGCATCGCCGAGGTGCTGATCAACCTCGGGTACCGGGTGAGCGGCTCGGACCTGAAGGAATCGGAGACCACGCGGAGGCTGCACCGTCTCGGGGCACGGCTGGAGATCGGCCATCGGGCGGAGAACCTGGTCTCGGCCGACGTGGTGGTCATCTCCTCGGCGGTGCGGCGGGACAACCCCGAGGTGCTCGCGGCGCAGGCGCGGAAGATCCCGGTCATCCCGCGGGCGGAGATGCTCGCCGAGCTGATGCGCCTCAAGTACGCGGTCGCGGTGGCCGGGAGTCACGGGAAGACCACCACGACCTCCATGGTGGCGACGGTGATGAACGCCGCGGGACTGGACCCGACCGCGGTGGTGGGCGGGAAGGTCAACGTGCTCGGGAGCAACGCCAAGCTGGGCAAGTCGGACCTGATGGTGGTGGAGGCCGACGAGTCCGACGGGAGCTTCCTCAAGCTCCACCCCAGCATCGCGGTGGTGACCAACATCGACCCCGAGCACCTGGACCACTTCGGGAGCGTGGAGGCGCTCCGGCACGCCTTCGTGGAGTTCTGCAACCGGGTGCCCTTCTACGGGCTCAACGTGCTCTGCCAGGACCACCCAAACGTGCAGGCGCTGCTGCCGGGGATGGAGAAGCGGTACGTCACCTACGGGAGCTCGCACACCGCGGACTACCGTCTGGACGGCGTCACCCTCGACGGGTTCTCCACCCGGTTCCACGCCTTTCGCCGGGATGAGCCGCTGGGGGAGTTCACGGTCCGGATGGTGGGGGCCCACAACGCACTGAACGCCCTGGCGGTCATCGCGGTCGCCGAGGAGATGGAGATCCCGCTCCCGGTGGTCCGCACCGCCCTGGCCGAGTTCGCCGGGGTGCAGCGGCGCTTCACGGTGCGCGGCGAGGCGCGGGGAATCATGGTGGTGGACGACTACGGGCACCACCCGGCAGAGGTGATGGCCACGCTGGCCGGGGCCCGACGCGCGTTCGGACGGCGCCTGGTGGTGGTCTTCCAGCCGCACCGCTACACCCGGACGCGCGACCTCCTGGCCGAGTTCGCCACCGCGTTCAACGATGCCGACGTGCTGGTGGTGCTGGGCATCTACGCCGCCAGCGAGGAGCCCATCCCCGGGATCTCCGGCGACGTGCTCGCCCAGGCGGTCCGCAGCCACGGCCACCGGGACGTGTCCTACGTCGAGAAGCGCGCCGACGCCGCCGCGGCGCTGCTCCCCCGACTGCGGGGGGGGGACCTGGTGGTCACCCTCGGCGCCGGCGACGTCACGCAGGTGGGGCCCGACCTGCTCCAGCTGCTCGAGCCGGCCCGGGGAGGAACGGGGCTGGGGTGAGGCTGCTGACCGCCGGGTGTACCGCGAGGCGCGGGACCGCCGCTTCGCCGGCTTTCCCCAACGGCCAGTGGCCACGACCGTCACGGTCAGCGGAAGCACGCTGGACGGAATGCTGACCCTGCTGGACGGCGTGGCGGTGGTCCCCGATTGAGCAACCTGGGGGTTGCACTTCTTCGGTGAGCTGTGCATGGTTTAGCAACCCGGAGGTTGCACATGCCCGATACCATCCCCGACCGCATCGAGAAGCGGATCCTGCTCCGCGCTCCCCGCTCAAACGTCTGGCGCGCCCTGACCGACGCCCGCGAATTCTCCGAGTGGTTCCGGGTGAAGCTCCAGGGACCGTTCGCAGAAGGGAAGATGATCAGCGGCCCGGTCACCTATCCGGGCTACGAGTACCTGACGATGACCGCCTGGGTCGAACGCATCGAGCCGCAGCGGCTCTTCAGCTTCCGCTGGCATCCCGCGGCGATCGACCCGAAGGCGGACTACTCGAAGGAGCCCACCACCACGGTCGAGTTCCGCCTCGAGGACGCCCCGGAAGGAACGCTGCTCACGGTGACCGAGTCGGGGTTCCGGTCTCTCCCTGCGGCGCGGCAGGGCCCCGCCTACGAGTCGAACAGCGGCGGCTGGGAAGAGCAGCTGCGGAACATCGAGCGGCATGTCGCCCAGCATCCGTCACCGCGCGGCTGAGCCGAGCGCACTGTTCGCAGCGCTGGGCGACCGGACGCGTCTCGCCCTGGTCCGGCGCCTCGCCACGGAGGGTGCGCTCTCGGTGACCGCGCTGACCGAGGGGACGCGCATCTCGCGGCAGGCAGTGACCAAGCACCTCGACGTGCTCGCCCGGGCGGGACTGGTGCAGAGCGAGCGTCAGGGCCGGGAGCGGCTCTGGGCACTCGCTCCCGGGCAGATCGCCGAGGCGCGTCGGGCGCTGGAGCGGATCTCGCGGCAGTGGGACCAGGCCCTGGACCGGCTCCGGACGCTGGTCGAGCGCTGAACGACCGGGAGAGATCCCGGTCGAAACGCCTTGACCGTCGAAGCTCGGTGACGGCACAACCGCGCGCCTCGCTCGATCGATTCGGAGGAGGATCCCATGAAGGACGTATCTTTCAGGATCACGGCTGGCCTGCTCACGGCGGTGGCGCTCCTGGTGCTGGGCTGTGGTCCCGGGGTGCAGGGGACTGACTCCGCCTCCTCGGAGCAGGAGGCGCTGCACTCGGGCAAGGGACCGAAGCTGACGCCGCAGAACAGCGGGACCACTGCCGGTCTCATCGCCATCAGCGCGCTGAACGCGCGGGTGGCCTGGGCAAGCGGCCGCGCCGGGACGTTCGCGCGGACCACCGACGGTGGCAAGACCTGGCACGCCGGCGTGGTCCCGGGCGCGGAGACGTTCCAGTTCCGTGACGTTCAGGCGGTGAGCGAGAACGTGGCCTACCTCCTCTCCATCCCCATCACCGCTCCGTCCCGGATCTACAAGACGGTCGATGGCGGACAGACCTGGACCCTCCAGTTCGAGGCAGCGACCCTGGATTTCTTCTACGACTGCTTCGCGTTCTGGGACCCGCGGAGCGCCGTCGTGCTGGGTGACTCGATCAACGGCCGTCTCCCGGTGCTGCGCACGCTGAACGGGACCACCTGGCAAGACATCGGCGACAACTTGCCCCCGCCGCTCACCGGGGAGGCCGGGTTCGCTTCGGGCGGGACCTGCGCAGCGACTCAGGGCCACCGCCGCGCGTGGCTCACCACCGGCGCGCCGCCCCAGACCGCCGGGGGATCCGGAACGGCGCGCGTGTTCTTCACGACCGACCGCGGACAGACGTGGGGGGTGACGACGGCACCGATCTTCGCCGGTGTCGATGGCGCCGGGGGCGGGTTCAGCATCGCCTTCCGGAGCGCGCGCCACGGCTTCCTCGCCGGCGGCGACCTCGCCGCCACCGGTGTGGTCGACAACTTCGCCCGGTCCAGCGACGGCGGGCGCACCTGGGAGCGCGCGACGCCCGCGCCGATCCCCGGAGCGATCTTCACCGCGGCGTACGCCGGCCACGGGCGGGGAGGCCATGACGACGACGATCAAGGAGAGGACGAGGACGGACACGGCCACCACGGCGGGTCGATCCGCGTCGTCGCCACCGCCCCCACCGGAACCGCTTGGTCCCCCGACGAGGGCCGCAGCTGGAAGCTGCTCGAGGGCGTCACCGGGTTCTGGGGTGTTGATTTCGGCTCCCAGCAGACCGGATGGCTGGTGGGCGTGAACGGGACCATCACCCGCATCGACTTCTGAACGCGTTTCAGGCGTGAGGAGCGTTCCCCGGCGAACGCTCGGCGCCTGAGCCGCTTCCCATCCAGGCCGTCCGTTCCTTCCTTCCGGGGCCAGAGAGCGGGCGCGGGAGGCGGGCGGCATGAAGTGGATGTCGGTGTTGGGGGTCGCGCTCTCGGTGGCGTGTGGGTCGGCGCCGCCGGGTGCGCCTCAGGGCGCTGAGACCTCCTACGTCCGGAGCAGCGCACAGGCGCTGGGGATTGCGGGCGACGATCTGCGAACCGGCTGGTACCCGAATCAGCCGCTGCTCGCGCCCGCGCGGGTCTCCGCGCCCGACTTCGGACAGCTCTTCGACACCCCGATCATCGGGCAGGTGCAGGCGCAGCCGCTGGTGGCCAACGGCCGGCTCCTCGTGGTGACCGAGGACGACGAGGTCTACTCGCTGGATCCGGCGACCGGCGCGGTGCTGGCCCATCGCACGGTTCACGTGCCCTGGAACCCGTCTCGCCAGGACGATCCCGGCCTCAACTGCGTCCCGCTCCAGCCGTCGGTGGGGATCATGGGGACCCCGGCGGTGGACGAGGCCACCAACACCGCCTACTTCCTGGCGAAGACCTACGTCTCCGGCAACAGCGGCCCTGCGGCGTACTGGGCGCACGCGGTGGACGTCGCGACGCTCCAGGAGCGGCCGGGATTCCCGGTGCAGATCCAGGGCGTCGCGGACAACGGGCCGAGCGTGACGTTCGACCCGAAGTACCACCTGCAGCGCACGGGGCTGATCCTCCTCGACGGGGTGATCTACGCCGCCTTCGCCGGCATCTGCGACGCACCGCCCTGGAAGGGATGGATCTTCGGAATCTCGACCGCCGGCAGCATCACCGCGCGGTGGATCGCCGAGGAGCCCACCAGCAACGGCGCGGGAATCTGGCAGACGGGCGGGGCGCCGGTCGTCGACGGCCCGGGAACGTTCCTGGTCACCACCGGCAATGGACCGGTCCCGGCCAGCCCGGTGGCCGGAAACACCCCGCCGTCCGTGCTCGGCCAGGCCTGGGTCCGCCTCCGCGTGCAGGGAGACGGCTCGCTGAAGGCCACCGACTTCTTCATGCCCTACGACGCGCGCCAGCTGAACGACTGGGACGGTGACCTCGGCTCCGGGGCGCCGATGGGGCTGCCCGATGCGTTCGGAACGTCGACCTACCCGCACCTCTCGGTGGCCACCGGGAAGCAGGGTTACGTCTATCTGCTGAACCGGGACGACCTGGGTGGTTTCCGGCAGGGGCCGTCCGGCGGGGACGACGTCATCCAGCGCGTCGGCCCCTACGGCGGCGTCTGGGGGAAGCCCGCCGCCTGGCCCGGCTCGGGCGGCTGGGTCTACATCCCCACCGTCTCCGCGGGCAGCACGCCCGGCGGCAGCAGCGGCACCTTCGACGTGTACCGGGCGAGCGTCGACGGCTCGGGCAACCCCACCCTGGCCCGCGTGGCCCAGGCCGACGGGGCGTTCGGCCTCGGGACGAGCTCGCCAGCGGTCACCTCGGACGGGACCACGCCGGGCTCGGCGCTGGTGTGGCTGGTCTGGATGGCGGACAACACCGGCGTGGGGGCCGAGCTCCGCGCCTACGACGCCGTGCCGGTGAGCGGGAAGCTGCCCCTTCGCTACCGGGCTCCCATCGGCCGGGGCGCCCGGTACGCCATGCCCGGCGTGGGGGCGGGAAGGATCTACGTCGCCACCCAGGACGGCCACGTCCGCGGGTTCGGTGCGCCGGTGGATCCGGTGCTCACCGCGCCGCCGCTGGACTTCGGGCCCGCGTCCATCGGCCAGAGCATCACCCGCTCGGTGGACTTCACCGCGCAGCGTGCGGTCAGCGTGACGGCCGTCGCCACCCAGGGCGAGTTCGCCGTCGTGAGCACCCAGCCGGCCCTGCCGATCTCGCTCTCCGCCGGACAGAAGCTCACCGTCGAGGTGTCGTTCACTCCGAACACCACAGGCATCCGCGCGGCGGCGCTGGTGGCCACCACCGACCAGGGCCCCTTCGCCACCTCGCTGACCGGCCTCGGCCAGAGCGCGACCGGGCAGATCCAGGCCGCTCCGGAGATCGTCAGCTTCGGGGGCATCGCCATCGGACGGGAGGTGAGCAGCGCGGTGACGCTGACCAACGTCGGCGGCGCGCCGGCGACGCTCGTCTCGGTCACCGCGCCGAACGCTCCGTTCTCGGCGACCGGTCTGCCGCCACCCTCGACCGTGCTCCAGCCGCAGGGGTCGGTCACGGTCACACTCCAGTTCTCGCCCACGGCGGGCGGTGACTTCGAGGACGCCCTGACCGTGGACACCGACCAGGGATCGGTGGTGGTCAACCTCACCGGCACGGCGGCCAGCGCCGGCCAGCTCCAGCTGTCGACGACGCTCATCGACTTCGGCCCGGTACCGGTCGGGCAGACCGCGCGCCGGTCGTTCACCGTCCACAACGGGGGCGGAAGCCGGCTGAGGGTCAACAAGTCGCAGCCTCCCGGTCTGGCGGTGGGCTTCACCGCGGCGAACCAGCTGCCGGAGGGGACGACCATCGATCCCGGTCAGGACCTCACCCTCGACGTCGACTTCCAGCCCAAGGCCGACGGCCCCCAGCAGGATCGGTGGATCCTGACGGCGGACGATGACCAGGGCCCGCAGGAGGTGACGCTCCGGGGCATGGGGGGCTCGGGGACGTCGAGCTCCAGCGCCGGAGGCTGCAGCACTCCCGGAACCGCACTCGCGTGGTGGACAGCGGTCCTGCTCGTTCCCTGGCTGCTCCGGAGGAGACGCACGGCGGCGTCCGAGGGGTGACTCACGCGGCCAGGGTGGCGGCGAGCGCCAGCGCCGCCGGAAGTCCCTGGATGACCAGGATGCGCCGCGACACCGTCGCTGCGCCGAACACCGCGGCGACCAGGACGCAGGCGAGGAAGAAGAGCCGCAGCGGCGCGGCCAGCGGCTCGGGCGCGACGAGGCTCCAGGCCAGCCCGGCGGCGAGGAACCCGTTGTAGAGCCCCTGGTTCGCGGCCAGCGGCGCGGCCTGCGCCGCGAACTCGGGCGTGGTCCGGAAGATGCGCCGGCCGGCAGGGCTCTTGAACAGGAACATCTCCAGCACGAGGAATCCCAGGTGCTCGAGCGCGACGAACGCCACCAGCACGTTCCGGAGGAGGGCCACGGCGGCGATGCTCGTCGCACTCCGGCCCACCCGTCCAGGAGAACCGTCGCCCCCCGGTCCTCGGGGGACGAGGACTTGCGCCGGACGCATTCATCTGGTTCTCAGAGAGGGCACTTGATCGCGCCTTCCACCCCGCAGGCCAGCACCGGGCTGGTCACCGGTCTCGCCGCGGACGCGAGCCCCGGCGAGTCCCTCGCCCCGTGGACCAGCCTCCGTGTCGGCGGTCCAGCCGAGCTGCTCGTCCGGCCGCGCACCGCCGGGGCGCTGGTCTCGATCCTCGTCCGGGCGCGGGCCGGCGGAGTTCCGGTCCACGTCCTCGGCGGCGGTGCCAACACCCTGGTGGGCGATCTCGGCATCCGCGGCGTGACCCTCAAGCTGCCGCCCGACCTCTTCGCCGAGGAGGTCCAGCCGCTCCCTTCCGGCGGTGGGCTGGTGACGCTCGGGGCCGGTGCGGCCATCGTGCGGTTGATCAACCTGATGCGCGCTCACGGCTGGGTGGGCGCCGAGTTCCTCGCCGGCATCCCCGGGACCATCGGCGGCGCCGTGGCGATGAACGCCGGGACCAAGCATGGCGAGTGCGAGCGGGTCCTCGACGCCGTCGAGCTCGCCACGCCGGAAGGCATCGGCTGGGTGCCCCGCGGGGAGCTCCGCATCCGTTACCGGTTCACCGAGCTGCCCCGCGGGGCGATCATCACCCGGGCCCGGTTCCGCCTCCCGGCGGGGAACCTGGAGGCCTCACGCGCGGCGATGGAGGCGGACCTCGCCTACCGGAAGCGAACCCAGCCCCTCAGCCAGCCCAACTGCGGCAGCGTCTTCCAGAACCCGCCGGGGGACCACGCCGGCCGGCTCATCGACTCGGTGGGCCTCAAGGGCGCCACGCTGGGCGGTGCGCAGATCTCCACGCTGCACGCCAACTGGATCGTCAACCTCGGCGGGGCCCGCGCCGCCGACGTCGTGGGGCTCATCGAGCGCGCGCAGGAGCGGGTGCGCGAGGCGACGGGCGTGGTGCTCGTCCCGGAGGTGAAGCGGGTGGGAGTCTTCGCATGAAGGACAGGCGGATCGGCGTGCTGATGGGTGGGCTCTCCGTCGAGCGGGAGGTCAGCTTCCGCACCGGGGCCGGTGTCTCGGCCGCCCTCCGGGGGCTCGGCTACGACGTGGTGGAGATCGACGTGCAGAGGGACGTCGCCGAGCGGCTCCGCGCCGAGCGGGTGGAGGTGGCCTTCATCGCCCTCCACGGTCGCTACGGCGAGGACGGCTGCATCCAGGGCCTGCTGGAGTCGATGTTCATCCCCTACACCGGCTCGGGGGTGCTCGCCTCGTCGGTGGGGATGGAGAAGGTCTTCGCCAAGCAGGTGTTCGTGGCCCACGGAATCCCCACACCGGCGTACCGGGCGTTCGACGGCGCCGAGCACGCCCTGTCCGGGGTGGAGTCGCTGCCCTTTCCCTTCCCGGTGGTGGTGAAGCCATCGCGCGAGGGCTCGAGCGTGGGGGTTCACATCGTCCGGACGGAGGAGGCGTACGCCGCCGCGGTCGAGGACGCGGCGAGGCTCGCGGGGTCGATCCTCGTCGAGCAGTTCGTCAAGGGCCGGGAGGTGCAGGGCGCGGTCCTGGACGACGCCTCGCTCGGGGCCATCGAGATCGTCCCCACCCACGAGTTCTACGACTACGAGGCGAAGTACGCGGCGGGCAGCGGCACGAAGTACCTCTTCCCGGCGCCGCTCCCGCCGGACCAGTACGCCCGGGTGAACGACGTCTGCCTGGCCGCGCACCGGGCGCTGGGATGCCGGGGAGCGACCCGCTCCGACGTCATCGTGACTCCCGAGGGCGAGGTGCAGCTCCTGGAGCTCAACACCATCCCGGGGATGACCCCCACCAGCCTCCTGCCGAAGATCGCCGCGGGGCGAGGCATCGACTACCCGCAGCTCTGCGAGCGCATCCTCCTCGGCGCCTCGCTCCAGGCCTAGCGGCGGAACCCCCCCGCACCGGCCTCTACAGGGCTGTGGTCGAAAACTGGCGGTGGGGCTGATCCGGGCCGAGCATGCCCCGGATCAGATGTCCGGAGTCCTCGCCTCCAGGAACCGGCGCCGCCGCGCCGACGGCGCAGCTTCCCGTGCCTCCAGTGGCCGGACGGTCCTTCGCGGCCTGGGAGTCCTCGGGGCCCTCGTCTCGCTCGCCTGGGTCGGCCTCCAGCTCGACGCCTGGGCCGCCAGCTCGCCCCACTTCGCCCTGCGGACGGTCAAGATCCAGGGCCTCCGCCGGGCCACCGAGGGGGAGCTGCTCCGGCTGGCCGGAATCGCCCCGGGGACCAACCTCTGGGCACTGGACGCAGCCACGGTCGCCCAGACCATGTCCGGCCACCCGTGGGTGCGGACCGTCGAGGTCACCCGCAGCCTGCCCGACACGCTCCAGCTCCGGATCGAGGAGCGCGCGCCCGTGGCCCTCGCCTCGCTGGGCGACCTCTACGTCGTCGACGCCGAGGGCGCTCCGTTCAAGCGCGTGTCCTCCGCCGAGACCCTGGACCTGCCGCTGCTCACCGGGCTCACCCGCGAGCGGGCGGAGAAGGAC
>DASROG010000095.1:0-4076 GCA_035646995.1 Myxococcaceae bacterium | reverse complement strand
CATAACACGGGCGCGCCGGGGGCGAGCGCGGCGGGCCGAGGCCCGTGGTGCAGGGTCAACGGAGACTCACCGAGTCAAACCGTCGCGGACTGCGGGTCGAGGGTGACGACCACGTTGCGAACCGGCGAGGACCGTCGCCTCTGCGGAGCAGGCGTCGACAGTGTGACCCGTGCGCGAATACTGTTCCGCCTCTCTTCGAGGGAGTGAGCCCGTGCCCGCGGGGCGCCGTTACCTTCTGGTCTCGCCGTGCCGCGACGAAGCGGCGTACATCCGCCGCACGCTGGACAGCGTGGCCCGGCAATCCGTTGCCCCTGCGTGCTGGATCGTCGTGGACGATGGATCCACGGACGAGACGCCGGCGATCCTCGCCGAGTACGCCGCGCGGCTGCCCTATCTAAAAATACTGCGCCGCGATGACCGCGGGCGGCGCAGCGTGGGTCCGGGCGTGGTGGAGGCGTTCTACGCCGGCCTGGAGGGCGTGGACCTCGGCGCCTTCGACTACCTCTGCAAGCTCGACGTGGACCTCGATTTGCCGCCCCGGTACTTCGAGGGCCTGATGGTCCGGATGGAGGCCGAGCCCCGGCTGGGCACCACCTCCGGCAAGCCCTGGTTCGTGCATCCGCGCTCGGGCGCGCTGGTCCCCGAGGTCTGCGGGGACGAGATGTCGGTGGGGATGACCAAGTTCTACCGGGTGGAGTGCTTCCGGGAGATCGGGGGCTTCGTCCGCCAGGTGATGTGGGACGGGATCGACTGTCACCGGGCACGGATGCTGGGGTGGATCGCGGAGAGCGTGAACGACCCGTCCCTTCGCTTCGTGCACCTGCGGCCGCAGGGCGCGAGCCAGAAGGGGATCTGGACCGGCCGGGTGCGCGCCGGCTTCGGCCAGTACTTCATGGGGACCTCGCCGCTCTACTATCTGGCGGTGGCCGGCTCGCGCATCCTGCAGCATCCGGTGGTCACCGGGAGCGCGGCGATGCTCTGGGGTTACTTCTCCAGCGCCGCCCGCCGGGTGCCGCGCTACGACGATCCGGAGTTCCGGCGCTTCGTCCGCCACTATCAGCACCTGGCGCTGCTGGTGGGGAAGCGCAAGGCGACGCGGAAGGTGGTGGCCGAGCGGGCCGCGGTCTGGCGAGCCCACCATCCGGTGCTGGCCAGCGGAGCGGGGCATGCCTGAGGTCGCGGGTGGCCGCGCACTGATGGGGCTGCGCTTCGACGCCGAGACGATGGCGTCGGCGGTCGAACGCTGCCTGGCGTGGTGCGAGGGACCGCGCGCGCCTCACACGGTGATCACCGCCAACGCCGGCGTGCTGTGCATGATGCGCCGGGACCCCGAGCTGCGCGAGGCCTGTCGCGCGGGTGACCTGGTGCTCGCCGACGGGATGTCGGTGGTGTGGGCGCTGCGAGGGGCGGGCACGCCGGTGCCGGAGCGGGTGACCGGCGTGGATCTGATGTCGCGCCTGCTGTCCGCCGGCGCGGCCCGCGGCCTCTCGGTGTACTTCCTGGGCGCGCGCGAGGAGGTGGTGCGCGCCCTCGCCGAGCGGTGCGCCGCCGAGAATCCCGGACTCCGGATCGCCGGAGCGCGGAACGGCTACTTCTCTGCTGCGGACCACGAGGCGATCGTGGAAGAGATCCGTGCCGCCCGCCCGGACTTCCTCTTCGTGGGCATGCCCTCGCCGTTCAAGGAGGTCTTCTGCGAGCGCCACCGCGAGCGGCTGGACGTCCCGGTGCTCATCGGTGTGGGGGGGAGCTTCGACGTGCTGGCGGGCTACGTGCGCCGGGCGCCGCCGCTCTTCCGTCAGACGGGTCTGGAGTGGTCCTGGCGGCTGCTGATGGAGCCCCGCAAGATGTGGAAGCGCTACCTCACCACCAACACCGAGTTCATCTGGGTGGCGTCGGGGGAGATCCTCGGCCGTCGTCTCGGGGGAGCGACGTCCTCGTGAGCAGCCCGAGGAAGGTGGTGGTCTTCATGGGCACGCGGCCCGAGGCCATCAAGCTGGCTCCGGTGGTCGCCGCGCTCCGGAGCTCGGACGACTTCCACTGCACGGTGGTGGCGACCGGACAGCACCGGGAGATGTTCTGGCAGGTGACGGAGACCTTCGGGTTCCAGGTGGACGCGGACCTGGACGTCATGCGTCCCAACCAGACGCTGGCCGGCCTCACCGCACGGCTGATGGAGAGCATCGACGGCTGGCTCGGCGCGGGACAGCCGGACCTCGCCCTGGTGCAGGGAGATACCACCACGGTGCTGGTCGCTGCGCTGGCCTGCTTCTACCGGCGCATCCCCATCGGCCATGTCGAGGCAGGCCTCCGCACCGGCAACATCTGGTCTCCCTTCCCGGAAGAGGTGAACCGGAAGCTGGCCACGCCGCTGATGGCCCTCCACTTCGCTCCCACCGATGGAGCCCGCGAGGCGCTGCTCCGCGAGGGCATCTCCGACCGGATCATCACCGTCACCGGGAACACGGTCATCGACGCGCTCCTGTTCGAGGTGGCCGCCCAGAAGGCGGACGCGCGGATCCGGGCCAAGGTGGACGGCGAGCTGCGCGCGCTGGTGGGACCGGACTGGGCCGAGATGCCGATGGTCCTCATCACCGGGCACCGCCGGGAGAACTTCGGAAATGGCATCGAGCAGATCTGCGAGGCCATCGCCACGCTCGCCGGACGCTTCCCGGACCATCGCTTCGTCTACCCGGTGCACCTGAACCCCAACGTCCAGGTGCACGTGAACCGGCTCCTCGGCGGGACCCGCAACGTCCACCTCATCGCGCCCCAGGGATACCGGAACTTCGTCGCCCTGCTCGCCGCCTGCCGCCTGGTCCTCACCGACTCCGGCGGCGTCCAGGAGGAGGCACCGTCCCTCGGCAAGCCGGTCCTGGTGATGCGTGACACCACCGAGCGGCCCGAGGGCGTCGCCGCCGGCACGGCCATCCTCACCGGCCCGAAGGCAAGCGAGATCGCCGGGCACGCCACCCGCCTGCTGACCGACGCGGGCGCGTACGCGGCCATGGCCCAGGCGCGCAACCCGTACGGGGACGGCCAGGCCGCCGGTCGCATCCTCACGGCGATCCGCGAGTACTTCCGGTCACGGAGCTGAGGCGATGGAGCATCGAGCCACGGGGACAGACCCGGGGCGAGGACTGACCCGCTGCGCGCCCGGCCTCGTAGGGCGTAAACCGTGCGGGTCGAGCGGCCCTCGCTGGCGATCTCCCGGTCAACCCACTCGGTCTTCGCCATGAGGGCCAACACCGCCATCGGAGGGCTGGCTGCGCTCGCCCTGGTCGCCGGTTGCCGGGGGACGCCGCCGCCGCCCACCCTCACTCCGGGCGCGACGCTGACCGTGCGTGTCGGGGCGGTCGCCGGGCGCGAGCTCGACGACCTCCTCCTCCAGGTCGACGGGGTGGGGACCGTCCGGCTCCGTCCGGCGGCCGGAGGGCTCGATCGCGCGCTGGCCGTCCCGCCGGGTCCGCACCGGCTCGAGCTGCGGAGGCCGGGAGCGGAGGGGCGTCCGCTCCTTCCGCCGGTGCAGGTGGACCTCGCTCCGGGGGCCGCGGCCGAGGCCCGGCTCCGGCTGGGACCCGAGCCGGCGAGTGGGATGGAGGCGCCCTGGGTGGCCTCGCTGCTCGCCTCCCGCACCTCGGTGGCCAGCGGCGAACGGGTCACGCTCTCCGCGCGGGTGGAGCCTCGGGAGCGCGCCACCCCCCGCTGGAGCGTCACGCCGCCCGGATGCGGGCGGCTGTCCTCTTCCACCTCCGACGCCGTCACGCTGACCGCGCTCGCCGCCGGGCCGTGCCGGGTGTCGGTGGCCGCGGGAGAGCTGGGCGGCGCCGATCGACAGAGCGTGACGGTGGCGGTCCGCAGCCGCGGGGCGGCCTTCCCGCTCCAGCCGGCTGCGGACGGCCGGCGGCTGGTGGATGCGACCGGCGCTCCGTTGCTGATCAAGGGCGAGACCGCCTGGCTCGCGCTGGTGAACCTCGAGGAGTCCGAGCAGGAGGCCTACCTCGCCGACCGCGGCGCACGGGGCTTCAACCTCGTCGAGCTGATGCTGCTGAACCACGACTACACGGAGGCTCCCAACC
>DASROG010000094.1:0-11198 GCA_035646995.1 Myxococcaceae bacterium | reverse complement strand
CTCATGGCGCTCGAGTACGCGTTCGAGATGGCAGCCTCCAGCATCCGCTTCGGTCGAGGCGTCACCCGCGAGATCGGCATGGACCTGGCGGAGATGCAGGCCAAGAAGGTGATGGTCCTCACCGATCCGCGCCTGGCGAAGCTGCAGCCGGTGGACACGGTTCTTCAGTCCCTGCGCGACAACCGGATCAACCATGCGCTCTTCGACCGGGTCCACGTGGAGCCGACCGACGTGTCCTTCCGGGAAGCGATCACCTTCGCCACCGAGGGAGGCTTCGATGCCTTCGTCGCGGTCGGCGGCGGCTCGACGATCGACACGGCCAAGGCTGCCGACCTTTACGCCACGCACCCGGCGGACTTCCTCGACTACGTCAACGCGCCCATCGGGAAGGGGAAGCCGGTCCCCGGACCGCTGAAGCCGCTGATCGCGGTGCCCACCACGGCGGGAACGGGGAGCGAGACCACCGGCGTCGCGATCTTCGACTACACGCCGCTTCACGCGAAGACCGGCATCGCCCACCGGCGCCTGAAGCCCTTGCTGGGCATCCTCGATCCCGAGAACACGCGGAGCATGCCGCCGCAGGTGGCAGCGACGAGCGGATTCGACGTCCTCAGCCACGCCATCGAATCCTTCACCGCGCTGCCCTACCACCAGCGCCCGCGGCCTGACCGCCCCATCGTCCGCCCGGCGTACCAGGGCTCGAACCCGATCAGCGACGTCTGGTCGCTGGAGGCGCTGCGCTGGGTGTCCCAGTACTTCGTCCGGGCGGTCGAGAACCCCGAGGATGACAAGGCGCGGGAGGGCATGCAGCTGGCGGCCGCGTTCGCCGGGGTGGGCTTCGGGAACGCAGGCGTGCACCTGCCGCACGGGATGTCGTATCCGGTCTCGGGGATGGTCAAGGACTTCCACCCCGAGGGCTTCCCGGTGGATCATCCCATCGTGCCGCACGGGATGTCGGTCATCCTCAACGCCCCGGCGGTCTTCCGGTTCACCGCCCAGGCCTGTCCGGACCGCCACCTGATCGCGGCGGAGATCCTGGGCGCCGACGTCTCGCGCGCGAAGCCGGAGGACGCGGGGAAGATCCTCTCCGACCGGCTGGTGGGCATCATGCAGCGGCTGAAGATGCCCAACGGGCTCAGCTCCGTCGGTTACGGCAAGTCGGACATCCCCGCGCTGGTGCAGGGGACGCTGCCGCAGGCACGGGTCACGAAGCTCTCACCGCGGCCGGTGACGGAGACCGACCTGGCCCACCTCTTCGAGGACGCGCTGCACGGGTGGTGAGCCCTAGCTGCTCCACGGTGCCCTGACTCGACGCCCCGGCCGCAGGTCCTCCGGACGATAGAGCGTCGACCTCCAGAGCAGCCCGCCCCGCATCTTCCCGAGCACCGAGGCACGGAGCAGCAGCACCCCGTTGACGACCACGCCCAGGGGCGAGAGGAGCGCAGCGAGAAGCCGCTGACCGGCGAAGCGGCACATCCAGAGCGTGCTCCCGAGGAGGAGCGTCGCGGCCAGCAGACCGAGGCCGCGAGTGAGGATGCTGGGGGCGAGGAGGGCGGTGACGAACGGGCCGATCTCCAGCGCGGTGAGCGTCCCCGTCCAGCACAGCGCCGGCCAGAGGCGATGGTCGAAGACCGCCGTGGCCTTCTCCGTCCCCCGCGCCAGCTCGGCGAGCGAGCGGTACCAGTGGATGAGCACCAGCCCCCGTCCGTTCACCACCGCGCTCCGCGAGCCGGAGGCCTTGAGCATCTGCCCGAGCGCGAGGTCGTCCGCCACCTCGAGCCGGAGGTGCTCGATCCCGGGGCTCCGCTCGAGCGCCGATCGCCTGACGAGCCCGAACGCTCCCACGCTCCCACCCACCGTCGAGCGCGGGTCGGACACCCGCCACACCCGGCCCATCACGAGCCCGGTGCGGGTGAAGGAGGCGAGCGCAGCATCGACCATCCAGGTCGCCGGGCGAAGCTGCGGGAGGATCGAGAGATGGTCCAGCCCCAGCGCCTCGGCGTAGCTGACCGCCCGCCGGAGCGCCCCCGGAGCGAGATGGACGTCTGCGTCGCTGAAGAGCAGCCACTCGCCCGTCGCCAGGCGGAGGCCCTCCCGCATGGCGTGAAGCTTGCCGAGCCAGCCCGCGGGCAGCGAGGTGAGGTGAACCGTGCGGACGCGCGGATCCTCGGCGGCGATCGCATCCACCACCGCGGCAGTCCCGTCCGTCGAGCGATCGTCGACGAGAACCACCTCCAGCGCGGGATAGCCCTCGGTCAGGCGGCTCTGCATCGCCGGCCCGAGCGTCTCCGCCTCGTTCCGTGCCGGGACGATGAGCGAGACACGCGGCCAGTCTTCCGGCGGGCGAGAGGTGTCACCGAGGAGCATCGGGACCCCGCGCACGACCAAGCCGGTGCCCCAGGTGGAGGCGCAGGCATAGGCGAGGCCGATCAACGCCACCGCCAGCCACGCGATTTCGGTCGACGTCATTCGCTCAAGGCCCGGTGATGGAGGGAGGTCTCAAGGCACCTCTGGACGTTCGCTCGTCCCTGGATAAGAACCCCGGACGAGCCGGAGGTGCGAACGGTGGTCGCGAGGACCATGACTCACGCGCTGGAGGCTCGTCGGGCTTGAGGGTCAAGACTGCGCTGAAGAAGTCACGGAGCTCGGTCCGGGTTCTGGGGGTCGCCTTGCCGAGCGTGCTCGCCGCGTTCCTGTGCTTCAGGCGCTGGCAGCTCGCGGCGATCCCCCAGGAAAAGCGCCAGTGGTGAGCGCGCTCACTTCGAGTCGTCGCCCTTCCCGGTCACCTTGCGCAATGCCCAGCGGACCGGATCGAAGAACTCGTCCACCACCCGTTCCTTCAAGGGGATGATCGCGTTGTCGGTGATCTTGATGCTCTCCGGGCAAACCTCGGTGCAGCACTTGGTGATGTTGCACATCCCGAGGCCCATCTTCTCCTTCAGGAGCATCCGCCGGTCGTTGGTATCGAGAGGGTGCATCTCCAGGGCCGCGTAGCGCACGAAGAACCGCGGGCCGGCGAAGACCTTCTTGTTCTCCGGATGGTCACGGATGACGTGACACACGTCCTGGCAGAGGAAGCACTCGATGCACTTGTGGAATTCCTGAACCCGGTCGATGTCCTCCTGCATCATCCGGTACTTCCCGTCCGGCCCCTTCGGCCCCGGCTTGAACGCCGGCACCCGCTTGGCCATCTCGAAGTTGAAGGAGACGTCGGTGACCAGGTCGCGCATCACCGGGAAGGTCTTCATCGGCGCCACGGTGATGGGCTGGGTCGTGTCCAGCGAGCTCATCCGGGTCATGCACATCAGCCGTGGCTTCCCGTTCACCTCGGCGCTGCACGAGCCGCACTTTCCCGCCTTGCAGTTCCAGCGCACCGCCAGGTCGCCCGCCTGCGTCGCCTGGAGCACGTGGAGCACGTCGAGGAGGACCATGCCCTCCTCCCACGGCACGTCGTAGTCGCGGAGCTGCCCTCCCGACGCGTCACCTCTCCAGATCCGCAGCTTCGCCACCCGGGCCATCGTCACCCCTCGAGCAGAGCCTTCATTTCCGCAGGCATCTCGGGGATCGGCTCGGCGGACACCGACAGGGCCTCTCCCCGCTTGCGCACCACCATGTTCACCCTGGCGAAGGTCGGATCCGGCTTGGGGAAGTCGTCGCGAGCGTGACCCCCACGGCTCTCCTTGCGCTCGATCGCCGCGCGGGCCACCGCCTCGGCGCAGACCAGGAGCGAGCGGAGCTCCAGCGCCAGGTGCCAGCCGGGATTGAACTGCCGGTGGCCCTCCACCCGGACGCGCTTCAGCCTGGCCCGGAGCTCTCCGATCTTGTGCACGGCTCGCTCGAGCTCGTGCTGGAGACGGATGATCCCCACGTCCGACTGCATCGTCTTCTGGAGCTCGTGGTGGAGCGTGTACGGGTTCTCCGTGCCGCCGGGGTCGAAGGGGGACAGCGCCTCCCGGGCGAGCGTGTCCACCCGCCGATCGTCCACCGACAGCCTGCCGGCCAGCGACTTCGCGTACTCGGCCGCGGCGATCCCGGCGCGCCGTCCGAACACCAGGAGGTCGGAGAGCGAGTTCCCGCCGAGCCGGTTCGCGCCGTGCAATCCGCCCGCGACCTCTCCCGCGGCGAACAGGCCCGGGACCGCGGTGGCCGAGCCCTCGCCGTCCACCCGCACGCCCCCGTTCATGTAGTGAGCGGTCGGCCCGATCTCCATCGGCGTGGTGGTGATGTCCACGTCCGCCAGCTCCTTGAACTGGTGGTACATCGAGGGCAGCCGGCGCTTGATGGTCTCCGCGTCGCGGCGGGTGGCGATGTCCAGAAACACGCCCCCGTGCGGACTGCCGCGCCCCGCCTTCACCTCGGCGTTGATCGCCCGGGCCACCTCGTCGCGGGGCAGCAGCTCGGGTGGACGGCGGTTGTTCTTCTTCTCGGTGTACCAGCGGTCCGCCTCAGCCTCGGAGTCGGCGGTCTCCTTCTTGAAGAACTCGGGGATGTAATCGAACATGAAGCGGCGCCCGGTCGAGTTGCGGAGAACGCCGCCGTCGCCGCGCACGCTCTCGGTGACCAGGATGCCGCGGACGCTGTGCGGCCAGACCATCCCCGTGGGGTGGAACTGGTAGCACTCCATGTCGATGAGGTCGGCCCCGGCATCGAGGGCCATCGCCACCCCGTCACCGGTGTACTCCCAGGAGTTGGAGGTGAACTCCCAGGCCTTGCCGATGCCGCCGGTGGCGAGGACCACCGCCTTGGCCTTGAAGAGCACGAACTTCCCCGACTCGCGCCAGTAGCCGAAGGCACCGCACACCCGGTCGCCGTCCTTGAGGAGGCTCACCAGCGTGCACTCCATGTACACGGTGATGCCCTTGTGCACCGCGTGCTGCTGGAGGGTACGGATCATCTCCAGCCCGGTCCGGTCGCCGACGTGGGCGAGCCGTGCGTAGCGGTGCCCGCCGAAGTCACGCTGGAGGATCAGGCCGTCCTTCGTGCGGTCGAAGAGCGCGCCCCACTCCTCCAGCTCCAGGACCCGGGCCGGCGCTTCCTGCGCGTGGATCTGCGCCATCCGCCAGTTGTTGAGGAGCTTCCCGCCGCGCATCGTGTCCCGGAAGTGGACCTTCCAGTTGTCCTCCGGCCAGACGTTGCCCAGGGCGGCAGCGATGCCTCCCTCGGCCATCACCGTGTGGGCCTTGCCGAGAAGGGACTTGCAGATCAGGGCGGTGTCCGCGCCCTGGGCGGAAGACTCGATCGCGGCGCGCAGCCCCGCTCCGCCGGCGCCGATGACCAGGACGTCGTGCTCGTGGGTCTCGTACTCGGCCATCAGAAGAGCCTCAGGTCACGGATCGCACCCATGGCGACCAGACGGACGTAGAGGTCGGTCAGGGCGACGCCGAAGAGGCTCACCCAGGCGATCTGCGGATGCCGCTCGTTGAGGACGCTGAGCCTCTTCCACAGCCGGTACCGGGTGGGCGACCTCGAGAAGCGGTCCAGCCCGCCCCCGCACACGTGCCGGCACGAGTGACAGGAGAGCGTGTACAGCGAGAGCAGCGTCGCGTTGGCTATCAGGATGAGCGTGCCCGCGCCGAGGCCGAACCCATCGGGGAAGCGGAAGGCCCGGAAGGCGTCCCACCAGAGGAAGACCAGGATCGGAATGGAGAGATAGAAGAAGTAGCGGTGGATGTTCTGGAGAATGAGCGGGAAGCGGGTCTCGCCGAAGTAGCGCGCACGCGCGTCCGGCACCGCGCACGCCGGTGGGGCCCAGACGAAGGCCCGGTAGTAGGCCTTGCGGTAGTAGTAGCAGGTCAGCCGGAATCCTCCCGGCGCCCAGAGGATGAGGATGGCCGGCGACCACTTCCACCAGTCCCCCAACAGCGCCACGTCGCTGTGCGCGCAGTTCGCCGCCAGGCACGGTGAGTAGAACGGCGACAGGTACGGGTCGGCCCAGTAGTACGCGTTCTGGAGCCCGGCCCAGGTCGCGTACACGACGAAGGCGCCGAGGACGACCACGGTGAGGACCGGCCTCACCCACCAGGCATCGACCCGCTGGGGCGCACGCGCGGCGATCGAGGTGGGCGACGCCTGCGGTGCGACTGCCGACATCCAGACCTCCAGCAAGCGGTGAGGACGACGGCGCGAAAGTCTCCGGGGCCCGCCCCGGGGGTGTCAAGGAATGAAGAGCCCGCGTGTCGGCGCCGCCTATTCGAGCCGCAAATCGCTGCCGTCGTACTCGGTCGCAGGACGGAGGTGCGGATTCTCCATCAGCACGCGGGCGCAGGTGTTCCAGCGGAGGATGGCGTCGTCGTTGCCGGATGGGCGGAGGGTCTCGGCCTCGGTGTACCAGCGCATCGCCCGGGAGAAGCCATCGTACGCCTCCTGGGGGGCGAGCGCGCCGCCGGACTCGAGCTTGGCCCGGGCGAGCCGCTCCTCCACGATGCCGGCGTAGTAGCAGCGGTCGTAGTCGGACGAGAGCTGGTCGAGGAGCGCCCGGGCCCGCCAGACGTCGGGTGCGTGGCTGGTCCGGAAGCTGTCGGTGATTGCCAGGAGGTAGAGGGTCACGGCCTGCTGGTTGCCGGGCTGCGTCCGGAGCACGTCCTGGCAGATGCTCTCGGCCTGCTCGGGCTCGTTGAGCAGCCGGTAACGCTCGGCCTTCGCGAGGGCAGCGGGGATGGCCTCGGCGCGCAACGGCTTGAGCTCGAACACGGGCGCCTCCTCGGTGGTGACGGAGCGGCTGGCCGGGATCCTTAGCACGACCCTTGAAGACCCGGGCGGGCGGACGGCCGGTCCTCGACCCGACTCCGGGCAAGCCCTCGGCGGTCCGGGTCCCGCTCGTGGTTCGTGGCGGAGGCGATCGGCCGACGGGGCGCCCGCCCTGCGCCGCTGCGCGCGCCTTTCCGGGCCGCACCGGGCTCTTTGGCGTGGGTCGACGCGCGGCGGGCTATGCCGGCGGGGCCCCCAGGCGGAGCTCGGACATGATCTGGGTCCGGACGTCGCGGAGGAGCCGGAGCACCGTGGCCTCGGCGACGCGGTGGCCCGCGGTCGCGTCGATGGCCGTTCCCAGCGTGCCCAGCGGGGGCTGATAGCGACCGAGGAGGTCGAGCTGCGTCTCGTCGGGGGCCACCGGGTACGCGCTCAGGGTGGCGTCCATCCTCGGGAAGAAGCCGGCCCCTCGTGTCGCCTCCCAGGTGAAGTCGAGCAGTGTCCGGGGGTCGCCGGTCGCACCGACCTCTTCGATGATGCCCTTCACCTGGAGCTGCACGTCGACCCCCACCTCCACCGGCCCCACGTTCAGGCGCAGGGTGGCCACGAGCTCGCGAGCACGCTCGTTCACGGTGGCGGTCGCGCGGGAGAAGATCGCCACGCCGTCCGAGTGCAGCAGCTTCCGGACGCGCTCGTAGCGCGTGGGCACGTAGTCGTAGCAGCGAACCTCGCGTGACTCCGACATGGGCCGTGGCATAGCACGCGGCCGTCCCTCCGGTCATCGCGCCCGCGCGGCCGTCACCCCCAGCGGACCTGAACCGGGTCGCCGACCCCGGCGCCGAGCGCGTGGCGGGCGTCGCCCCGGTGCACCGCGATCTCGACGAATCCGTGGCTCCCCACCAGGGCCAGCGCCTCTCCCGGGGGGACGTCGCCGTAGGCTCGGCGACCGGGGAGGGTGCGCCCGGCGATGGATGCGCTCCAGGCGCCGTCTCGGGGGAGGAGCGTGGCCGGGACGTTGGAGATGAGATTGCCGAATCGGTCTGCCGCCTGGACCGCGCCCTCGGCACCGCCCGGGACCGGCGTCGGGCCCTGCAGCTCGAGCCTCACCAGCCGGTCCGGCGGCAGCGCGGCGCCGAGCGCCTCCAGGGTGACGCCCCGGGCCAGGTGCGCCGCGACCGGCGCGAAGACGTCGCGCCCGTGAAAGGTCGCGCTCGGGGTCTCCGTTCGCCAGAACCGTGGCTCGGTGAGCTCCACCGCACCCAGCGGAGGGTCGGCTTCCAGCGCGCCGGAGAGGAGCCCGTTGTCCGGGCCGACGAAGCACGAGCCGCTCCGGCACCGGATCGCCACCGCCCGGCGGGCCGTCCCAACCCCCGGGTCCACCACCGCCACGTGAATCGTGCCTGCCGGAAAGAACGGCGCGACGGTGAGCAGGCGGAAGCGAGCAAAGGGGACGTCCTGCGGGGGGACCAGATGGGTGACGTCCACCACCCGCGCCTCCGGTGCGATGCCGGCGATCACGCCCTTCATCGCCGCGACGTATCCATCCTCGAGGCCGAAATCGGTCAGAAGGGTGATGACCCGCATGGGGACCTTTCGGGCCCGAGCATCGCGCTCCCGCGGCAAGGACTCCAGGCCTCCGGAGACCCGGTCCTCAACGCTCGGGGAGATCGATCACCACCACGTCCGAGCTTTCCTCGATCCGCTCGAAGACGATCTCCCGGCCGTCGGGCGAGACGTCGAAGTCGCCGATCAGGATCTCCCGGCCGCGGCAGCACCGAGCGGCCTCAGGACCGGACGGACGTGGTGCGCCTCTACGCCGCCGCGGGGCCGGCACACCTCATGAACTCCACGGCGCGCCAGCTGGCGCTGGCCGCCCGGGGGTCTCTCACCGAGAACGCTCGCGCGCTCGCGTTGATGAACATGGCCATGGCTGACGGCTTCCTGGCGAGCTTCCTCGCAAAGTACACCTACAACTTCTGGCGGCCCGAGACGGCGATCCGCGCCGGGGAGTCCGACGGGAACCCGCGCACTCCCGGCGACCCGAGCTTCATTCCGTTCCTCACCACGCCGTGCTACCCCAGCCACCCCTCGAATTTCGGCACGGAGGTCAACACCGGAACCGGAATCCTCCGCCGCATCTACGGCGAAGGACATCACGAGATCTCGCTCTCCTTCCCTGCGGTGGCCGGGGTGACCTTGAAGTACACGCGGCTCCGCCAGCTCTCGACCGACGTGGCCGATGCGCGGGTCTACGGCGGGATTCACTTCCGCTTCGAGCAGGTCGCCGCGAAGCACCTCGGCAAGCGCATGGCCCGTGCCGTCCACGGCGCGGCGCTGCGCCCGGTGCACGGCAAGCTGGAACCGGACGATGACGACGACGAGGACGTGAACTTCACTCCGGCCGTGTGATGCCTCCCGAGGTCAGGCCACCCGCTTCCGGGTGGCCTACCTCGGTCCACCAGGTCGGCCCGAACTGTCCCTTCAGCCAGTCGATGAAGCGACTGACCTTGGCGGGAAGCATGCTCGGGGAGGGATAGACGGCGTGGATCTCCTGGGCGGGGAGAGACCAGCGCTCGAGCACCTGCCGGACCACCCCCGCCCTGACCGACGCGCTGGCCACGTACCAGGGCAGGATGGCGACTCCCATTCCCGCCTCGGCCGCCCCGAGCAGCGTGGACAGGCTGTTCGATCGCAGGAAGCCCTTCACCGGAATCACCGCGACCTCGCTGCCCGGCCCGGTGAAGTGCCATCGGGCGTCCCCCTGGACCGTCGTGTAGACGAGCGCGTCGTGCGAGGAGAGCTCTGCAGGCTCGCGCGGCGTTCCCCGTTGCTCGAGATAGCCGGGTGAGGCGAGCACCGCCCAGGGATTGATCCCCAGGTAGCGGGCGCCGAGCGTGGAATCCGCCAGGCGGCCCATCCGGATCGCCACGTCCACGCCCTGCTCGACGAGGTCCACGTACCGGTCATCCACCGTGAGATCGACCTGGACCTTGGGATTGAGCCGCATGAAGCGCATCACCAGCGGCGCGAGCACGCTCTGCCCGAACCCGACCGAGGTGTTCACGCGCAGCGCTCCCCGGACCTGGGTCTGGAGCAGCGTGGCCACGCTGTCCGCCTCCTCGACGTGGTGGAGGATCAGCTTGCACTTCTCGTAGTACAGCGCGCCGATCTCGGTCGGGGTCACCCCGTGCGTGGAGCGGTAGAGCAGTCGCGCGCCGAGCTGCTTCTCCATCTGCGCCACCTGCTTGGTCGCGGATGGCTGGCCGATCCCCAGGTCCGCCGCGGCCTTGCTGAACGAGCCGAGGTCGACCACCCGAAGGAAGAGCCGGAGGGCTTGAATCCGATCCATGGAACCTCGGGCCGTCGGCGCGTGGTGACCCGCAGGCCGCGGACTCGGCCCGCAGGCCCATTCCAGCACGGAATACCCGAAATTCGCCGGGGACGTCTTCCACGCTCCCGTCGTCGGGGGCCATGTTGCCGCCGGCTCGACGGAGGCAACGATGGCGCGGATGAAGGCGGCGATGGCGGCAGTGCTGGTGATGGAGAAGGAAGGTGTCACCCAGGCGTTCGGCGTCCCGGGCGCGGCGATCAACCCACTCTATGCCGCGCTGCGCCAGCGGCAGTCCATCGCCCACGTGCTCGCTCGCCACGTCGAGGGCGCCTCGCACATGGCGGAGGGCTACACCCGGGCACGCGCCGGCAACATCGGCGTCTGCATCGGAACGTCCGGCCCGGCCGGGACCGACATGATCACCGGCCTGTACTCGGCGATCGCCGACAGCATCCCCATCCTCTGCATCACCGGCCAGGCGCCGCGCGCCCGGCTGTACAAGGAGGACTTCCAGGCCGTCGACATCGAGTCGATCGCCAAGCCGGTGACGAAGTGGGCGGTCACCGTACGCGAGCCGGCGCAGGTGCCGCGCGCATTCCAGCAGGCCTTCCACCTCATGCGCTCGGGGCGGCCGGGCCCGGTGCTGATCGACCTGCCCTTCGACGTGCAGATGGCGGAGATCGAGTTCGACATCGACACCTACGAGCCGCTGCCGGTCTATCGGCCCGCTGCCACCCGCAAGCAGATCGAGAAGGCCCTGGACATGCTGGCCACGGCCAAGAAGCCGCTGATCGTCGCCGGCGGCGGGGTCATCAATGCCGATGCGAGCGATCTCCTCGTGCAGTTCGCCGAGCTGACCGGCGTGCCGGTGATCCCCACGCTGATGGGCTGGGGCAGCATCCCCGACGACCACCCGCTGATGGCGGGAATGGTCGGCCTGCAGACCAGCCACCGGTACGGCAACGCGACGATGCTGGCCAGTGACTTCGTGCTGGGAATCGGCAATCGCTGGGCCAACCGGCACACCGGTTCCCTGGAGGTCTACTGCAAGGACCGCAAGTTCGTGCACGTGGACATCGAGCCGACCCAGATCGGCCGGGTCTTCATGCCCGACTTCGGCATCGTCAGCGACGCGCGGGCCGCGCTGGAGCTCTTCGTCGAGGTGGCTCGCGAGCGGCGT
>DASROG010000093.1:0-11434 GCA_035646995.1 Myxococcaceae bacterium | reverse complement strand
GCAGGGGCGCGGTGTGTAGCCGCAGCTCGAGGTTCTGCTTGTCGGCGAGCAGGGCGGCCTTCACCACGACGTCCAGCGGCTTGCCGGCGCGCAGGTCATCGATGGTGACGTCCAGGTCCGAGATGCCGAGCTCTCGCGTCTTGCCGGTGCTCCGGTCCACCAGGCGCACCCGCCCGTCGTTCACCTCCGCGTGGTCGACCCGGACCGCGGAGAGGTCACGGGCCTCCGTGCCTGCTGGCTCGGCGGGCTTCGACTTTTCTTGCTCGGCCAGGCGGGACTGCAGCCGCTCGAGGTTGGTGGTGCCGTCGCGGAGCCGGACCACGTTCACCACCGGCTGGTTCACCTCCACCGAGCGGACCACGATGTCCTTGCCCAGCGTGAAGAGTGCCCGGAGCGCGGCGATCTTGACCCCCAGCTCCTTCACCTGGGCGAGCGGCACCCCCTCGTCGGGCGCCCCGCCCACCTCGAGGCTGGAGACGGTGGCGCCGAGACCGGTGAGGAAGCTGGTGGAAACCCGGCCGATCGAGACCGGGCGGCCGAGCTGCTGCGAGAGCGTGGCGGCCTCGGCCTGGGCCCGCTTGGTCAGGATCGAGTCGAGGACCAGGGAGACGACGAAGAGAACGGCGACCAGGGCCGCGACCACGAAGGTGAGGACGCGGACCCAGCGTTTCTGGAAGGGAGATGCCATGGCGAACCCACGGTAGGCATGCCCCCCGGTCCAGCGAAACCGTCCAGCGAACGCATCTGGCGGACGGGTGACGTAGGGTCCGGGGCTTCCCCATGAGCCGAGGGACGGTCGCCATCGTGGTGCACGGCGGTGCGTGGAGCATCCCGGTCGAGGCACGCGAGCCGCACACCCGGGGCTGCCTCGCAGCGGTCGAGCGGGGCTTCGCGGTCCTCGAGGCGGGTGGCTCGGGGGTCGACGCGGTGGTGGCTGCCGTCGAGCTCCTCGAGGACGACCCCACCTTCGATGCCGGCCGTGGCTCGGTGCTGTCGGCCGAGGGGCAGGTGCAGCTTGACGCGGGGTTGATGGACGGACGCACCCTGCACGTCGGGGCGGTCGCCGGTCTGCACCGGGTGGCTCATCCCATCCAGCTCGCCCGCGCCGTCCTGGAGCGCTCGCGGCACCACCTGCTGGTGGGCGAGGGGGCGGAGCGGTTCGCCCGCGAGCAGGGCCTCCAGCTCGTCGACCCGGAGTCGTTCGTGGTGGAACGGGAGCGGCAGAGGTACGCCGAGTTCCTCGCCGGCCGGCTGGGCACCGCGGACGACTTTGCCCACGACACGGTGGGGGCGGTGGCGCTGGACGCACGGGGGCAGCTCGCGGCGGGCAACAGCACTGGCGGCGTCGCGTTCAGCCTTCCCGGACGGGTAGGGGATGCGCCGCTACCGGGCGTGGGCTACGTGGCGGACTCACGCACCGGCGGGGTGGCCTGCACGGGCTGGGGCGAGCACATCCTCCGGGTGGGGCTCGCCACCCGGGCGCTGGTGGCGATGGAGCGCGGGGCCTCGGCGCAGGACGCGGCCGCCGAGGCGCTGGGGGTGCTCGAGCGGTCCGTGCAGGGGCGGGCCGGGCTCATCGTGCTCACCCCCGCGGCGAGGTGGGGCTCGCCCACTCCACCCTGTGCCTGGCCCATGCCTACCGTCGAAGCGGCATGCCGGCGGCACTGGGCGGCACCGAGAGCGCGCGCCGCTGAGGGCTCCCGAACGCTCCTACTTCTTCGTGGCCGATGCCGCCCCGGCCTTGGACACGGTGAAGGCCTGGGTCTGCGTCTGCTGTCCGTCGACGGTGAGCACGACCTTGTAGTCCCCGGCCGGCCAGCCCGAGGGCTTGGAGATGTGGAACTCGGTGCGCATCGGCTTTGGGGAGGGCGGAGTGAGGACCTTGCTCTCCTCGTGCACCAGGACCTCCTTCGGCCCGAAGGTCCAGCGGGTGGCGAGCACTACCTGAGGCGTCACGCCTTCGCTGGTCACCGACAGGTAGATGGTGTCCTTGGGACCGAAGGTGGTGAGCGCCGTCTGGACCGTGTTGTCGGGCGAGATGCCCTTGCCCAGCTGAACCCCGGTGACCCGGAACGGGGCCGGCGGTGGCGGCGAGGGCGCCTGGGCGACGGGAGGTGGTGGTGGGGGAGGAGGCGGCTCCTCCTTCTTGCAGCTGGAGAGGACGAGCAGCGACAGACCGAACAGGGCAGCCTTTCGGAGCATCGGGGTTCCTCGCTTGTCGAGAGACGGGTCTCGGGCTCAGGCCCGGGGAATCTTCAGGACCTGGCCGGGATGGATGAGGTCGGGGTTGCCGCCCACCACGTCCTTGTTGGCCTCGTACAGGAGCCGCCACTTCTTGGCGTCGCCCATCAACGCCTTGGCGATCTTGCTCAGGCTGTCTCCGGGCCGGACCGTGTACGTCCGGTCGATCTGCTCATCCGTCGAGATGCTCGAGCTGCCCCCCTGCACGTCGGAGAAGTCCGGGTCGTCGTCGGGCATGGCGGAATCCCTCCAGTCGGAAGCGGTCTACGACCTTCCGTACAGTCGCACCACCGGTCTATGGGGCGCCGGTAAGGTTCCTGTTGCGTTTCGGTCGGGACAAGGGCAGGACGGGTCGGCGCGACAGGGAGGGGAGGGCGCGAATGAGCGTGACCAAGGACTTCCAAGAGTTCTTGCTGAAGCAGAACGCCCTCGCACTGGCCGTCGGTGTGGTGATCGGCGCGGCCGTCGGGAAGGTCGTCGGCGCCATCGTCGACGACATCATCATGCCCATGGTCGGCCTCCTGCTGCCCGGCGGCGAGTGGCGCACGTGGGAGCTCCCCCTGACGCACGACGCGGCGGGGAAGGTGACCAACGCCATCAAGTACGGCGACCTGCTCGGGCGCCTCGTCGACTTCGCCATCGTCGCCGTGGTGGTCTTCTTCGTCACCAAGGCCCTGATCAAGACCGCCCCCACCAAGACCTGTCAGCGGTGCATCGAGGCCCTTCCGATCGCCGCCACCCGGTGCAAGTTCTGCACGAGCGATGTGTGATCCGGTGCAGCGGCAACCGTCGTCGTTTCACAACCGTCACCCGGCGTTGCATCTGCTCCAGTATGCGGAGTCGCTGCTCCGGGCACGCACAACCCGCCGTTTCGAGGAGTTCCCCATGCGTCGAATCGTCGCCGTGATCGTGTTCGGGGCGGCCGCCGTGGCCTGCTCCACCGTGGACCCTGCTCCGAAGCTGAAGGCCGCCACCTCCGCCATCGAGGCCGCGAAGGGCGCGGGCGCGGCGAACTTCCCGGCCTCCAGCGAGCTGCTCGCCAAGGCCGAGAAGTACCTGGCCAGCGCCCAGGGACTGATCAAGAACGGCGACAATGCGCAGGCGGTCCAGCAGCTCACGCTGGCGAGCGGCGCCGCCGACGACGCGAAGGTGAAGGCCACCGACGCGACGAACCAGGCCAAGATCAAGGAGCTCGACGCGAAGATCGCCGACCTCCGGACGAAGCTCGGCAAGTGAAAGGGACCCCCATGCGACCCATCAAGCTCACCGTTGCCCTGGCCCTCGCCACCGCCGGTTGCTCCGCGCCCTTCACCTACCCCGACCTGGCGAAGGCGAAGGACACCTACGCCCACGCGACCAAGACCGGCGATCCGAAGCAGTTCCCCAAGGAGTTCGACGACGCGAAGAAGTCGATCGGCGCTGCGCAGTCGGCGCAGGACGCGCAGGCCTCGTTCGAGCGCGGCAAGGACCCGTCACGCGAGCGTGACCTGGCCACGGAGGCCCTGTACAAGGCCGAGATCGCGGACGCCACCGTCGCCGCGGCGAAGTCCGGCGCGGACCGAACGGCCAAGGAGGAGGAGCTGGCCGTGCTCCAGAAGGAATGGGACGAGAAGGGCGCGTTGGCCAATGACGCCGCGGCCCGCGCCGAGGCGGAGCGCGCGGCCAACGAGGCCGCGGCGGCCCGCCTGCGGATGCAGAAGTTCGCCGACGTGAAGGAGGATGAGCGCGGCACGATCATCACCCTGGCCGGTGGCATCCCCTTCAAGACGGGGAAGGCGGATCTGCAGAAGGTGGCCATCGACCGGCTGAAGATCGTGGCCGACGCGCTCAAGGGCACCCAGCGCACCATCCTCGTCGAGGGCCACACCGACAGTACCGGCAAGCCCGAGACGAACATGAAGCTCAGCCAGGCCCGGGCGGAGACGGTACGGAAGTACCTGATCGACGGGGGCATCCCCGCCGCCCAGATCCGCGCGGAGGGCGCGGGCCAGGACCGGCCCGTGGCCGACAACAAGACCTCGGCGGGTCGGGCCAAGAACCGGCGGGTCGAGGTGATCCTGGAGAAGCCCAAGGCGTGAGCGCCGAGGCCGCGGCCATGACGTGCGCTTGGACGCCGCGGCCCTGACGTACGCTTGGACGCCGAGGCCGTGACTACTGTGAGGCCGCGGCCATGACGTACGCTTGGACGCCGAGGCCGTGACTACTGTGAGGCGGCGGCCATGACGTACGCTTGGACGCCGCGGCCGTGACTACTGTGAGGCCGCGGCCATGACGTACGCTTGGACGCCGCGGCCGTGACCTAAGGGCCCGGAAGTCCACGGAGCATGGTGGCGAGATTGGTCAGACTCGCCTCCGGCGTGCGGGGGCGCCTGCGCCCACCCGGACGGGGCGTGTGGGACCCGCCGTGGCGCGCCGCGCGAGCCACGCGGTACTGTCTCTGACGGGCGGCCTCGCGCCAGCCGCCGAGGTTCACGCGTGGTGTTGTTCGCCGGCCGGCGCCTGTGCAGCCACGAGGTGTTTTTCCGGTGAACCCGTCGGACAGTGAGCGCATCGAGACGGGGCCGCTGCCGACGGCGGCGATATTCGCCAGCTGCGAGTACGACTTCCAGAGCGGGCGCTTCAGCTGGACGGATCGAGCCGAGGCGCTGTTCGGCACGGTGCCCCGCACCGTCGACGCGTTCCTGGAGCACGTCCAGGCCGAGGAGCGGGAGCGGGTGTGGAACACCCTGTGGCGAGCGCTCTCTGATCGCGGCACCCACGACTTCGAGTACCCGTGTATTCACCTGGATGGCGCACTGCGCTGGCACGCGTGGTATGGCCGGCCGATGGTGGATGCGGCGGGCCGGGCGCGCGGGCTGAGCGCCTTGGTGCTGGACGTCACCACCCGGCGGATGACCGAGCGGGCGCATCTTGAGGAGCTGGCGGATGCGCAGGCCGCGCGCGATCAGGCCGAGGGCGCGCTTCGGGGGAACCTCGCGGTCGCTGCGGTGGCGCACGATCTCAAGACCCCGCTCACCGCGATCCTCGGCTGGGCGCGCTCACTCCAGGCCCGGCGCTCGGATCCGGACACGGTCGAGCGGGCGATCACGGCCATTCTCCGCAGCGGGCGGGCGCAGGCACGGCTGGTGGACGATTTGCTCGACGCCGAGCGGATGGCGCGGGGGAAGCTCGTCCTCAGGCGCGAGTGGGTGAATCCCGGAGCAGTCCTCCGCGATGCGGTGGAGACGGTCCAGCCCGAGGCGGAGGACCGCGAGGTCCACCTCGACGTGGAGGCGGCGGCGGACCTGCCGCCGCTCTACGGCGACCCGGGCCGGCTGACGCAGGTCATGTGGAATCTCCTCTCCAACGCGCTGAAGTACTCGCAGCCCGGCTCGGCGGTCGTGGTGCGCTTCCGGCGCGGAGACGGGGGGGTGCTGCTGGAGGTGAGCGACACCGGCCCGGGCATCTCCGTCGAGGCGCTGCCCCACGTCTTCGAGCCTTTCTGGAAGGGTGAGGGAAAGGAGCAGCGCGGGAGCGGGCTCGGGCTCGGGCTGTCCATCGCCCGCCGGCTCGCGGCGCTGCACGGGGGAAGCCTCGCCGTCGAGAGCAGGAGTGGTCAGGGCGCCACCTTCCGCCTCTTCATTCCCGCGCCGATCCAGGAGAGCACTCCGGGCGTCGGGGTCCCGGCGCCGGCGCAGCTGCCGCTTGCCGGGGTCCGGGTGCTCCTCGTGCCCGAGGAGCGGACCGCCGGTCAGCTGATGGCCACCGCGCTCGCACGGGTGGGGGCGGACGTGGATGTGTCCGAACCCGCACTTGCGCTGTCCCATGCTCGGGCGGCGCGTCCCGACGTGCTGGTGAGCGGCCAGATGGCCTTTGGCGACCCCACCCGGGGGCTGCTGGCGCAGATCCGGCGCGAGGCGGGGATGGCGCTGCGCGGCGTGGCCCTGGTGGACGCCTCGCGCCCGGCCGAGCGCGCCCGGGCGCGCCGCGAGGGGTACGACGCCGAGCTGACGCGTCCCGTCGACTCGGTGGACCTGGTGGGCGCGGTGCTGCGGGTGCTCGGCCGGCACCAGCGCTGAGCGACCCGACTGGCGCGCGAAGGATTCCTCGCCACGGTCCGGGGGACGCTCTCCTGTCGTGCGGCGCTTTGCCGCAGGCAGAGCAGCCCCGCAGCGCCTAGATCGGGCGGCGCATGGCCCGGTTCACCCCGCTGGTCCTCGCCTCGGTGGTCGTCGTCGCGCCCTCCTCGGCCCTCGCCTGCTCGATCTGCGGCTGCGGCGACCCGTTGGTCCTGGCCGGCGACTCGACGCCCGTGGCGAACACGCTGCGCTTCGCGCTCGAGTACGAGTACCTGACGGCCACCGCCCGGAGCGACGACGCGCCGGACCGGACCGAGTCGCTCACCCAGATGACGCTGCGTCCGGTGGTGGTCTACAGCCCCTTCTCGCGGGTGAACGTCGTGCTCCAGGTCCCGCTGGTCAGGAAGGACTGGGCGCTCTCCGCGACGCCCACCGAGAACCCGGAGACGGCGGTGCCGATGGGCCTCGGCGACCTGGACCTCGGGGTACGGCTCTTCCTGTGGGACGCCACCAGCATCCAGGCCCAGCGGCGGCAGAACCTCGCGCTCACGGCAGGGACGTCGTTTCCCACCGGGGCCGACGACCGGACCACCGCCGACGGGGAGCGCATCGACCAGCACGCCCAGCTCGGCACCGGGGCCTGGGGCCCCTACGTCGGGGCGCTCTACGCCTTCCACCAGGACCCGTGGAACTTCTTCCTCTCCGTCACCGGGCGGTTCCGGACCACCAACAGCTTCGGCTACCGCTACGGCGACGCGGTGCTGTGGAGCGCGCAGCTGCGATTCCGGGTGGTCGAGGCCTTCGCGCTCCAGGCGGGCATCGACGGGCGCCATGCCGGGCGCGACCGGGCGGAGGGTGTGCTCCAGGAGAACACCGGTGGCCTGGTGGTGTCTGCGGTTCCGGGCTTCGCATGGAACGTCGCCGGACCCATCTGGCTGCTCGCGCAGGTCCAGATTCCGTTCGCGACCCACCTCTTCGGCCAGCAGACGGTGGGGATCACCGCCACCGCGAGTCTGCAGTACGTGCTGAACTAGTCACCGACGGGGCGGATGCTTCTGGAGCTTCCGCTGCAGGGACTTCCGGTGCAGCCCGAGCCGGCGAGCGGCCTCCGAGACGTTTCCGCACGCGTCGGTGAGCACGCGCTGGATGTGCTCCCACTCGGCGCGCGCGAGCGATGGCGCCGCGGGTTCGTCCGGAAGCTCGTCGGAGGGAAGCAGGCCCTCCCGGGCGAAGGCGGCCAGCAGCTCATCGGCGTCCACCGGCTTCTGGAGGTAGTGGAGCGCACCGCGGCGCACCGCCTCCAGCGCGGTGGCGATGCTCCCGTAACCGGTGAGCACCACGACGGCGGTGGCGGGGTCGAGCGTCTTCAGCGCCGAGACCACGTCCAGCCCGCTGCCGCCCGGCATGCGGAGATCCACCACCGCGCACTCCGGCGAATCTTCGGTGGCCAGGCGGAGCGCCTCGGCCGGGCCGGTGGCCGTGCGCACCTCGTGGCCGCGGTCGCGGAGCGCACGCGCCATCCGCTCGCGGAAGTTCTCGTCGTCGTCCACCAGGAGGATGGAGAGCGAGCTCACGACGCCGGCACCAGGGGCACGACGAGGCAGGCCCGCGTGCCCCGGGCCGGGACGGAGTCCAGGCTCAGGTCACCGCCGAGCTGCTCGGCGAGGCTCCTCGCCACGAAGAGCCCGAGCCCGAGCCCGTTTCCCGAGCCGCGGGTGCTGAAGAAGGGCTCGCCAGCGCGGGCCAGCACCTCCGGTGCCATGCCCTCTCCCTGATCCTCGACCTCCACCCGGAGCCGGTCCCCGTCCAGCCCCAGGCGCAGGAGCACCGGACGTCCGGCAGGTGAGGCCTGGAGCGCGTTCCGGACCAGCGCCTGGACGCTCTGGCCCACCGCGCGCACCGGGAGCGCGGCGTTGGCCTCGCGAACCCCGTCCTGCAGCTCGATGCGGACCCGCTCCGGCTCCGGCAGCCCTTCCAGCGCCTCGTCGAGAAGGAGCGACACCGGCTGCGACCGGAGCATCTCTCCGGGCGACTGGCCCGCCTCGGTGGACATCCGGGCGAGCGCCTCCCGGCAGCGGCCGACCTGCTCCCGGATGAGGCGGGCGTCCTCCGCGGCCTCGGGGAGCGACTGCAGTCGCCGCTCGAGCTCGTGCGCCGCGACGGCGATGGTGGAGAGCGGCGAGCCGAGCGCGTGGGCGGTACCGGCGGCGAGCGTGGCCAGCGAGGCCAGCCGGTCGCGCCGCTGGGCCCGCTCCCGCTCGCGAGTGAGCTCCGCTTCCCGCTCGGCGAGCGCGCGGCGGACGCGGAGGACGAACGCCACCAGGGTGCAGCCGGCGAGCGCGAAGGCGACCCACATCCCCCGGAGGTGGAGCTCCATCAGCTCGGCGTGGCCGAGGGCCGCGCCCGGGCTCCAGGGCATGGGGAGGAAGAGCGCGCCGAAGCAGAGGAGGGCCAGACCGAGCAGGGCCCAGGTGAGCGCCGGGGTGAGGACCACCGCTCCCAGCGCCACGTCCACCAGGTAGAGGACGCTGAACGGGTTGCTCGGCCCGCCGCTCAGGGCGAGCAGGAGGGTGAGCAGGAGCGTGTCCAGCGACATGAGTGCGGCGACGGTGGTGGTCCGCACCGTGCGGTGGGTGCGGAGCCGGAGCCCGAGGGCGACGTTGCTCGCCACCTGCGCCGTCCACACCACACCCACCGCCAGCAGAGGGACCGGGATGTGGAACACCGACCGGGCCGCGAAGGCGAGGAGGAGGAACAGGAGGGCGGCGGCCCAGCGGAGCCGGACCAGCCAGGAGACGTCGACGGGCTGCATGGCCGGTATCGCCCCGGACTTCTACCCCGACCGGCAGGGAGATGCCTGCGGCGCGGCGACGCGGTCGGTGCGCCGCCGGTCAGCCCAGGTGCAGGCCGACCCTGTCGATGCTCTCCGTCACCGCTCACACGATCCCGGAGGGCGCGACCGTCGCACCGCTCGATGCGACCGATGCGGCGTCGCACCGCACCTCTCCGTCCCCCGGGTTGCCGCGGCAGAGGTCCGAGTCCCCGCCGCGGCCCCTCGTCCCTAGGGCGAGAAGGTCTCGCTCCGGACAGTGGTCACGTCGGTCGCGTTGTGCGCCCAGTTGAAGTACTGGTTCAGCACCCAGTCGGTCAGCATCGTCTGCCTGCCGAACGGGTAGGGGCCGCCGCTCTCCACGCCGGGCAGCTGCATGAAGGTGTTCTCGACCGCTCCGCCCATCGCCGCGAGCCAGCGCACGTTGCCGCCCGAGCCGTAGGCGAAGGAGAGCTGGCTGGAGCTCCGCCCGCTGGGGTTGCCCACGTCCACGGTCCACGCGCCGCCCGGCCGAGGGTACGGACCGGGACGGAAACCCGGGTCGATCAGCGGGTAACCGGGAACGATGAAGGGGAAGCTCGCAGTGTGCACCCGGCCCCAGCGCCAGTTGGTCTCGTCGCCGTAGGCGTTCTTCAGCTGCGCGTAGGCGAACCCAAGCGCGTCCACGACCTGGGTCAGGCAGGTCTTGTTGTTGAGCGGCGCGCCGTTCGTCCCGACGTCTCGGCAGAAGACGTTGTTGGGGTTCGGCACCTGCCCGGAGAGGAGCGTCAGGAGCGCCCGGACCTCGTTGCCTGGACTCCGGGCCGCGCCGACCACGGCCTCCTCGTCGGCGAAGGTCGTCTCGATCACCCGCCGCAGGAAGGTGTGGAAGAGGAGGCACGCCTTCGAGTTGGTGCTGCGGGTCGGGTCCGGATCGTTCGCCGCGCTTACCGGGTCGAGCGCACCCGGAGCGAGGCCGGTGGGGCAGTCGAACGAACCGGTTGCCCAGTCCGAAAGGATGTCCATCGCGGCTGCCGCGTTGGACCCCTGCGGGATCTGCCCTGCCTGGGGTTCGTTCGAGAGGTAGCGGAAGAACGGCCGCGCCACGATGACCACGTGGTCGGACTGGAGCGCCTTCATTTCCTCCAGCGTCACCTTCCCGGCAGTGGCCATTCTCTCGTCGAGCACCTCCTGGATGCGAGCGATGCGGTAGCCCTGGTCGTCCCACTCCAGGCTGAGGTACGGCACACCGCCGGTGTTCGCGTATGGGTCGTTGTCAGCCGACACGCCCAGGGGATCCGCGTTTGCCGTGGCGAGGTACCCCTTCGTCGATCCGATCGCCTTCGGAAGCTTGTCGTTCGGAACGCAGAGCAGCTCGCCGTTCGGCCCGCTTGCCCACTCGAAACTCCCCCGCCCATCCAGGGGGACGACGGGGTACGGGTACACGGCCATGCTCACCGCCCAGGGCCGCTGCGGGACGCAGGCGTGCGGGACGTAGCCGATGGCCCCCTGGTCGTCGGCGACGACGAAGTTCTGCGCACCGGTGTAGTAGCCGGTGTACGAGCCACCATCCGGCTTCGGGTCACCTTCCAGCGCAAGCCGCGCGTCATCCACGCTCGCTGCGTTGTTCAGACGCAGGAAGGCGCGCAGATCGTCAGTCAGTACTTCCTGGCCCGTCCACCGCGCGGAGATCGCCGTTCCACCCTGCGCATCGAGGGCGATGATCGGGCCATGCGGAGGTGAGACGAGAACCGGTGGGGTGTCGGTGGCCGTTGCGAGCCCTTCCGCGGTCCGGAACTTGTACGTCTGGGGCACGGGAATGAACGGCACGGTGTTGCCCTTGAACTCGATGCCGACCGGGTTCTGTCCCTGGAAGACCAGCTTCTCCACGTACAGGTCGGTCACGTCGTAGCCCACGACCGTCACGCCCCAGCCGACGTGCGAGCCGCGCCCGATGAGCGTCGCGGGCACGCCGGGGAAGATGGCGCCCTGCACGTTGAGCGAATCCTCGCTGCCGATGAGGTGCGAGAGGTGGAAGTTGGCCGGATAGTTCAGGCTGAGGTGGGGGTCGTTCACCACGAAGGCCTGGCCGATGTCGGTGTGGTCCTTATCCACGACCCAGTTGTTGGAGCCCACCGGCTTGCCCATGAGCTCCCGGAGCTGCCCGAGGGCCTCGAGCTTCCTGGTCGCGGCATCGATCGCCCCGCCGGCCGCGCGCAGCGACTCGAGCGTGGAGGGGGAGGCGACCAGGCTCGGCGGCGCGTTGGGAGCGCCACTGCCGGCGAGGGTGAACGACTCGATCGGGGACTTCGCCTGCATCCAGAGG
>DASROG010000092.1:0-3326 GCA_035646995.1 Myxococcaceae bacterium | reverse complement strand
GTCGAAGGGAGGCTTCTTCTTCGACGCCTCCTTCTTCGCCTGCGTCGCCGCCGAGGGAGGCGGGGGCATCGACTTCGGGAGGGCGGACAGGACCCAGAACCGCTCGCCCGAGTTGCTGACGAAGTACAGGTCGTCCACCGTTCCCAGGCACCGCGGCAGGGTCCAGGCCACGTCGGTGTCCCGCGTCACCTCGATCCGGCACTTCCCCTCGCCCTCGACGCGCATCACGATGCCGTACTCGGCGTTCGACGAGGCACGCGCGCGGCTCTGACCCGTCTCCTGGGCGGCGGCGAGCCGCGCCGGAAGGGTCTGCACCAGCAGCAGCAGCAGAGCGATCTCGCACCGGCCGGTCCTCACGGGCGTGCGCCGCGGGCAGCGGATCAGGCCGCCGCCTTCTTCGCCGCCTCCACGACCTCCTCGATGCCCCCGGCATAGAAGAAGTACTGCTCCGGGATGTCGTCGTGGAGGCCATCCGCGATCTCCTTGAAGCCGCGGATGGTATCGGTGAGCTTCACGTACCGGCCGGGCTTGCCGGTGAAGACCTCGGCGGTGAAGAACGGCTGGCTGAGGAAGCGCTGGATCTTCCGCGCCCGGGCGACGGTCAACTTGTCGTCCTCGCTCAGCTCGTCCATGCCGAGGATGGCGATGATGTCCTGCAGCTCCTTGTACCGCTGCAGGATGCCCTGGACCTTCCGTGCCACCGCGTAGTGCTCGGCTCCGACGATGTTCGGGTCGAGAATGCGGCTGGTGGAGTCGAGCGGGTCCACCGCCGGGTAGATGCCGAGCTCGGAGATGGGCCGGCTGAGCACGGTCGTCGCATCGAGGTGGGCGAACGTGGTGGCTGGCGCGGGGTCGGTGAGGTCGTCGGCGGGCACGTAGATCGCCTGCACCGAGGTGACCGAGCCCTTGGCGGTGGAGGTGATGCGCTCCTGGAGGTCGCCCATCTCGGTGGACAGCGTCGGCTGGTAACCCACCGCACTGGGGATGCGGCCGAGGAGCGCCGACACCTCCGAGCCCGCCTGGGTGAAGCGGAAGATGTTGTCGACGAAGAGGAGCACGTCGCGTCCCTCGACGTCGCGGAAGTACTCGGCGATGGTCAGCGCCGACAGGCCCACCCGCGCGCGGGCGCCGGGCGGCTCGTTCATCTGGCCGTAGACCAGCACCGCCTGCGACTTCTCCAGCTCGTCGAGGTTGATGACGCCACCCTCGCGGAACTCCTTGTAGAGGTCGTTCCCCTCGCGGGTACGCTCCCCCACGCCGGCGAACACGCTGAAGCCGCCCTTTTCGATGGCCGCGTTCCGGATGAGCTCGGTCAGGAGCACCGTCTTGCCCACGCCGGCGCCGCCGAACAGACCGGTCTTGCCGCCGCGGGTGTACGGGCAGAGCAGGTCCACGACCTTGATCCCGGTCTCGAAGATCTGCACCCGGACGTCCTGGTCGGTGAAGGACGGCGGCGGACGGTGGATGGGCCAGTGCTCGGTGGCGTTCACCGGGCCCTTCTCGTCCACCGGCTCGCCGACCACGTTCAGGATCCGGCCCAGGGTGCCCTTGCCCACCGGCATCACGATGGGCGAGCCGGTGTTGCGCACCGGCACCCCGCGGGCAAGCCCGTCGGTGGAGTCCATGGCGATGGTGCGGACGGTGTTCTCCCCCAGGTGCTGCGCCACCTCCAGCACCAGGTTCCCCTCTCCCTTGCCCAGCGAGGGGTTGGTGACCCTCAGGGCGGTGTAGATCTCCGGAAGGTCGCCGGGCGGGAACTCCACGTCCACCACGGGTCCGAGGACCTGGGTCACCTTGCCTTGGCTCTGTACGGTCGCTGTCATGTTCGGTCGTTGCTCTCGTCTCGGAAAAGGTCGGCGCTACTTCAGCGCCTCGGCGCCGGAGACGATCTCCATCAGCTCCTTGGTGATCACCGCCTGCCGGGTCCGGTTGTAAGTCAGGGTCAGCCGCGAGATGGCGTCCTCGGCGTTGCTGGTCGCGTTCTCCATCGCGCTCATCCGCGCGCCGTGCTCCGAGGCCACCGACTCCAGCAGTGCCCGGTAGACGCGGGTGGCGACCGCCTGCGGCACCAGCTTGTCCAGCACCGCCTGTTTCGAGGGCTCGTACTCGAAGTCGATCAGCGAGCGGAGACCGGTGGGCTGACCCTCCTCGGTCGCCGGGCGCTCGAACGGCAGGAGCGGGGTGAGCACCACCCGCTGCGTGATGGCGGAGACGAACTCGTTGTAGACCAGCAACGCTTGGTCCACCCTGTCCTCGAGGAACTCGGCCGTCATCTCCTCGGCCAGCGCCCGCGCCGTCTCGTAGCTCAGCCGGGCGTAGAGGCCAGCGTGGTCCTTCCGGATCTCCAGATGGCGACGGCGGAACGCCTCCAGGCCCTTCCGGCCCACGGTGGTCAGTCGGAGGCTGGTGGAGCGGTCGCGCTCGTAGGCGTAGCGCGCGACCCGCCGGATGACGTTGGCGTTGAAGCCCCCGGCCAGGCCTCGGTCAGAGGTGAGGGCGAGGATCTCCACCCGGCGGACAGGACGGGAGGTGAGCAGCGGGTGCGAGAGCCCCTCGCTCCGCGAGACGAGATCCGCGATCATCTGGTCCAGGGACCGCGCGTACGGACGCGCGGCGACGATGGCGTCCTGAGCCCGTCGGAGCTTGGCCGCGGAGACCATCTTCATCGCCTTGGTGATCTGCTGGGTGCTCTTCACGGACCGGATGCGCTTCCGTATGTCTCGAAGGCTGGCCATGGGAGGTCGGGGGGGCCCCTTACAGCCCGGTGGCCCCGGAATCAACCACCGTGCACTCCGGAGGGCTCCCTGCGGCGCATGAGGAAAACCGTGGCCCTGGGATTCGCCCTGGTGCTCGTCGCGGCGGTGTGGCCGACCACGTACATCGAGCTCACCACGCGCCGGCACGTGGTCACGCCCGAGGCGGCGCCGGCGGTGCCGTGGGGGGTCGTCTTCGGGGCTGGCCTGGCTCCCGGGGGGGAGCCCTCCCCCATCCTCGCGGAACGGCTGGAGACGGCGCTGCTGCTCTGGCGGACCGGACGGGTGGAGCGGCTGCTCCTCACCGGCAACACCGACCCGTACCACGACGAGATCCGCTCGATGCGCCGCTACCTGACCAAGGGCGGCGTGCCGGAGCGGGCGATCTCCGTCGATCTGGAGGGGGTGTCCACCTTCGACAGCTGCTGGAGGGCCCGCGGCGTGTTCGGGGTGCAGCGGGCGATCCTCGTCACCCAGGCGTTTCATCTGCCCCGGGCGGTGTTCCTGGCCCGGGCAGCGGGGATCGACGCGGTCGGCGTGCGCGCCGGGGGCGGACGGTGGCGTGCCCCGTAC
>DASROG010000091.1:0-4708 GCA_035646995.1 Myxococcaceae bacterium | reverse complement strand
CGTGGCGGCGGCCATCGTGGGCGGGGTGCTCTACCACGAGGAGCGGATCGCCGCCGGCCGGAGCGAGAGCCAGAAGAATCCGTCCCCGAGCGCCGCGAGCGGACCCATGAGAGCGCCCTTGAACTCGGTCACCCGGCGTGGATCCTCCTCCCCGGCGGCGATCCGCTCCTCGTGGTAGAGCACCCCGCCCACGATGGCCGCCGCCACGTACGGGTGGGTGTTGAAGAAGGTCAGGTGCCGCTGCACCGCCTCCCGGCGCTTCTCCGGGTCCGGGTAGAGCCGCTCCAGCGCCGGGTACAGGGCGTAGACCAGCCCGAGGTTCTGCATCCCCTTGGGATTCCAGCTGGCCTGGAGCAGCAAGGACCGCAGGAAGACCCGCAGCTTCACCGACGTCGGCAGGTGCGTCCCCGGGCCGATCATCCGCTCACCCAGGCCATGATCAGCGTCGCCGCGGTCATCACCGCGCCGCCGAGCAGCCCCCACAGCGCCGCGTTCCGGGCATGCGAGCCCCGGGCGGCGATGGCCGCTGCCACCGAGGCCATCGCCGGGAAGGCCCAGGCCAGCCCGCGGAGCACCACCAGCGGAACCTGGGAGAGGAAGGTGCCGATCCACAGGCCCAGACCCGCGCAGACCGCGTTCAGGAGGAAGTACGCCAGGGCGTACGGCCAGATGCCCCAGAGGTTCTGCCTCACCGCTCGCTCGAGCTCACCATGCTCCGCCAGCTCCAGCCCATGCGCGCTGAGGGACGACGCGTGGACCTCGAGCCGCCGGTCCACGGCCCGGCCGAGCAGCCCGAGGCCGGAGAAGAGGAGGAGGCACAGGCTCCAGATGGCGGGCGTTCCCCCACCGCCCGTCTGCTCCGCCATCATCGCTGCCGCCGCGGTGGTTCCGCTGGCCGCCAGCGTGTCGTTCTCCGGAAGCGCCGCCCCGAGCGACGCGGTTCCCAGGTAGAAGAGCTCGAGAATCATCCCCAGGTACAGCCCGGTCTGCAGCTGTCCGAGGAGCAGCCCCATCCCGGTGGCGGCCACCAGGGGGCGGCTGAACATGGCCTGCAGGAACGCGCGACGCTCCAGGCTCACCAGCGCGCCCCAGGCCCCCGCCATTGCGACGTCAGCCCAGGCGACGTGCATGGGCGCGCTGTCTAGCCCTTCCCGAAGCGCTCCACCATCTCGGTGAAGGTGATCGGACGTTCCGAGGGAACGCCCCGGGCCTCGATGTCCCAGCCCTCGTGATGGAGGGCCTTCAGCTGCTCCAGCTCCTCGGTGTTGAGGAACACCGAGATCGACACCTGCCGCCGCATCGGCCCGTGGTGGACGTTGCCCAGGTTCACCCGGGTCCGGGGAAGCCCCAGCTTCCGCGCCTCCAGCAGCGCCTGGACGTCACGGAGCAGGAGCAGGGTGCGTACGCCATCGGCGGCGAACGCCGGGAAGGGCGTCTCCCGGAGCGGAAGGATGTCCACCTCGAGTTCGGGGGGCACCGCCAGCCCCATCGCGGTCTTCATCAGCGGGCTGTGGGCCGCCTCGTCGTCCGACACCACCACCCGCGAAACCCGGAGTCCCGGAAGCCAGGCCTCGACCACCTGTCCGTGGATGAGCCGGCTGTCGATGCGGAGGAAGGAGATCACGGTGGCTCGGGGGTGCCTGAAGGCGAGCGGACGGTAGCCATCCGCCCTGACGGCATGCTCTCAGGACGCGACGTGCCGGCCGGCGGCGGCGTCGCGGACCAGCTCGGACGCGAAGCGGATGTTCCGCTGGGCGTAGGTGTAGAGCGACTGCGCCAGATCGTGCAGGGGGAGATGCTCCTTGCGGAGCGAGGCGGCCTTCATGAGCATCGGAAGGTTCACCCCGGCCAGCACCTCGACGTTCGCCTTCTGGCAGAGCAGAAGCGACTCCTTGCACGGGGTGCCCCCGAAGAGATCGGCGAGCACCAGCACCCCCTCGCCCTGATCGTGCTCCTTCACCGCCGCCCGCATCTGCGCGCGAATGGCCTCCGGCGAGGTGCCCGGCTCGATGCTGACCGTCGCCACCTCGGGCAAAGCTCCCATGATCTGTTCGGCGGTCGCCACCAGCTCCTGCGCCAGACGACCATGGGCTGCGACCACGAGCCCGACCATGATGACACCTCTCTGCAGTCCGCCGCGGCTCCTACTCCCAGGCCGCACTGGGCTGCAACCATTCGACACGTGCCGACCACCGGATCTTCACGTGCGCTCTCAGGATAAGACGGAGATCGGGGGTGGGCCAGCTGGCGTCCAGGCAGACCCCTGGGTTGGAACGACCCTCGTCGGCGCTACTCGACGCCAGTAACAGGCCTGGATCACCCCCCGGTGCGAGCTTGCTCGCTTACTCCTTCTCGATGTCCCGGTGCTGGAGCTGCACGTCCGGGCTTCCGGCACGGAGACGCTGGGCGAGGGCGGCGGCCACCGCGACGCTCCGGTGCTTCCCGCCGGTGCAGCCGAGGGCGACCGTCAGGTAGGCCTTCCCTTCCCGCTGGTACCGGGGGAACAGGAACTGGGCCAGGTCCACGATTCGGTTCAGGAACTCCTGCGTCTCGGACCGCTCGAGGACGTAGCGGGCCACCCGGGGGTCCTCCCCGGTGAGCGCCTTGAGCTCGGGGACGAAGTAGGGGTTGGGGAGGAAGCGCAGGTCGAACACCAGATCCGCCTGGGGCGGGACCCCGTAGCGGTAGCCGAAGGAGATGACGGTCAGGCTCGGAAGGGACGCTCCGGCCTCGCCGAAGCGAGCCATCATCAGGCGCTTCAGGTCGTGGACGTTGAGCTGGGAGGTGTCGATCACCTGGTCCGCCAGGTCGCGGAGGTCGGAGAGCAGCTCCCGTTCCCGGGCGATGCCCGCCGGCACGCTCTCCTCCGAGGCCAGCGGATGCCGGCGCCGGGTCTCCGAGTAGCGGCGAACCAGGCTCTCGTCCGAGGCGTCGAGGAAGACGATCTCCACGTGGTGCCCCTCGGCCCGAAGCCGGCCGAGGATGCCCGGTGCCTGCCGGAGCATCTCCCCTTCCCGCGCGTCGACGACCAGACCGAGTCGGGTGTCCGGCTGGGCCAGCTCGGCCAGCCCGGTGAGCTGCGGCAGGAAGACGACGGGGAGATTGTCGATGCAGAAGTACCCGGCGTCCTCGAGCGCCCGGACCGCCGTGGACTTCCCGGAGCCCGAGACCCCGGTGAGGATGACGATGCGCCGGCGCCCGTCCGCCGGGGCATCCATCACTCCACCTCCTCGCCCAGGGTCCTCCGCATGGCGCCCTCGGCGATGGCGCGGTTCAGCTGCTCGGCGAACTCCTTGGCGCTGTGATGGCCCTGCAGCTTCAGCAGGTGGTTCCGCGCCGCCACCTCGACCAGGGTGGTGATGTTGCGGCCCGGGCGGACCGGGATGGTGGAGAGCGGAAGGTCCACCCCGACCACGTTGAAGAAGCGCTCCTCGACGCCCAGCCGGTCGTACTCGCGGTGGGGATCCCACTCCACCAGCTCGATGACCAGCTCGATCTTCTTGCGGTCACGGACCGCGGCGACGCCGAACAGGTCCTTGATGTTGATGATCCCCAGGCCCCGGATCTCCATGTGGTGCTTGATGATCGGATTGCCCGAGCCGTAGACCGTGTCCTGCTTGCGCCGGGTGACCTCGACGATGTCGTCCGCCACGAGGCGGTGCCCGCGGGTCACGAGGTCGAGCGCGATCTCACTCTTTCCGATTCCGGACTTGCCGAGCAGGAGGATGCCCACCCCGATGACGTCCATCAGCACGCCGTGGAGGCTGGCGGACTCGGTGAGGGCCTCGTCGAGGAACGCCGTGACCTGCTGGATGAAGGTGGAGGAGAGCAGCGGTGTCTTCATCAGCGCCAGCTGCGCCGAGCTGCAGGCGTCCACCAGTGAGCGGGGGATCGACAGGTCCTTGGTCACCACCACGCAGGCGAGGTCGGAGTCGCTGAGCTTCCTCAGCGCCTCGCGCTGCGTGGCCTCGTCCAGCGTGTTCAGGTAGGAGATCTCGGTGTTGCCGAACACCTGCACCCGCTCGGGATGGAGGTGTTCGGTGAACCCGGCCAGGGCGAGGCCCGGCTTCTGGATGCGCGAGCTGGTGATGACACGGCCGAGCCCCTCCGCCCCGGTCACCAGGGTCAGCTGGAGGCCGGAGTCAGGGTCTTCCAGCAACCGCGCGATCTTGATCGAGCCCATCGACGGAAGCGCTTGATGTATCACGGGGCTCCCCCACGTGCCGCCCGACGAACACGCACCCACCGCCGACGACACGCGGCTCGCACGGTGGCTGCTGCTCGCGGCGCTGGCGGCCGGGGCGGCGCTGCGCGGCTGGCTGGCCCTCACCGACGCCGGCATCGCCTGGCCCGACGAGATCTACCAGTCGCTCGAGCCTGCGCACCGGCTGGTGTGGGGCCGGGGCTGGGTGCCGCTCGAGTTCCGGGAGGGCCTGCGCACCTGGGCGCTGCCGGGGCTGGTCGCCGGGCTCCAGGAGGAGTTCCGCGCGCTCGGCCTCTCGCGACCGGCGCTCTACGTGCCCGCGGCCAAGCTGGTCTTCGCCGCGGTGGGGGTGGCGACCGCGTGGGCGACCGCGCGGCTCGCGCGGCGGATGGGAGCGGGGCCGCTCGAGTCCGCCGCCGCCGCAGCGCTCTGGGCCCTCGCCGCGCCGGCCATCTACTTCGCGCCCCGGGGCCTGTCCGAGCCGCTGTCGGCGCTCCCGGTGAC
>DASROG010000090.1:0-8221 GCA_035646995.1 Myxococcaceae bacterium | reverse complement strand
GCGCTCCGGGTGCTCGTCGTGGGCGACGAGGACGAGCCGCCCATCCAGCGCGACGGGACGCCGGCCGCGCTGGACCGCGATCTGGCGGAGGACTTCGCACGCCGTCAGGGGCTGAAGCTGGAGATCGTCTGGGTGGAGCGGCGGCACGACGTGATCGACGAGCTGCTCGCCGGCCGGGGCGATGTGGCAGCCACCGGCCTGACCGTCACTCCGGAGCGAGCGGCGCGGGTCGCCTTCACCGACCCGATCGCCATCGTCGACGAGATGCTGGTCGGCCGGAAGGGAATGAGGAGCGCGCCCCGGGCTCCGGCTGACCTCGCGAAGAGGACGGTCAGCATCCCCACCGGCTCGGTGTTCGAGGCGAGCCTGGCGAAGCTGGAGGTGCCGGGCCTCCGGATCCAGCAGGTGGTGGGGGCCGTCCAGCAGTCGGAGCTCATCGGCGAGGTGAACCGGGGCGAGCGGGCTCTGGTGGTGGTGGACAGCAACGTCTGGGAGGCGGAGCGAGAGTGGAACAAGAACGCGGTGGCGCTCTTCCCCATCGCCCGCAAGCGAGCCATCGCCTGGGCGGTGCACCCCGAGGCGAAGCAGCTCAAGGGCGCGCTCGACCTGTTCATACAGGAGCGCGCGCTGGTCGCCCACGCCGGGCGGACCTGGGCCGGAGACCTGGCCGGGGTGAAGAAGCACCGCGTGCTCCGGGTGCTGACGCGCAACAACGCGGTCAGCTACTTCCTGCTCCGTGGCGAGGCGGCCGGCTTCGACCACGACCTGGTGAAGCGCTTCGCCGACGGGCTGGACGTGCGCCTTCAGATGGTGGTGCCGCCCTCGCACGCGGACCTGGTCCCCTGGCTCCTGCAGGGCAAGGGCGACCTCATCGCCGCCTCGTACACGGTGACTCCCGACCGCGGGAAGGAAGTGGCCTTCAGCGTCCCCTACCTCGAGATCCAGGAGCTGCTGGTGCAGCGCGCCTCCGAGCCCCTGCTCCGGAGCGTGGACGACCTCCGCGGCCGGCGGATCCGGGTGCGGCCCGGATCGAGCTACCTGGCCACCCTGGAGCGGCTGCGGTCGAAGGGGGCTCACCTCACCATCGAGCTCGCGCGTCCCGACGAGGAGACCGAGCAGCTCATCGCCGGGGTCGCCGCAGGCGAGGTGGACCTCACCGTGGCCGACTCGCACATCTACCAGGCGGAGCGCGTCTGGCGGACCGACATCGTCGCCGCATTCCCGCTCGAGCCGGTGGGGAATAAGCAGCTCGCCTTCGCGGTCCGTCCGGCCGACCGGGAGCTGAAGGCGGCCCTCGATCGCTTCGTGCGCCAGACCTACAAGGGCCTCGAGTACAACATGGCCTGGCGGCGCTACTTCGAGGACGCGCGCATCGCCAGCGAGGTGCGGGCGCAGGACGCGGGCACGCTCCAGGGGCTCTCGAGCTGGGACCCGCTGTTCCGCAGGTACGCCGACCGGTACGGCTTCGACTGGCGGCTGCTCGCGGCCCAGGCCTACCAGGAGAGCCGGTTCGATCCCCAGGCACGGAGCCTGGCCGGCGCGCTGGGTCTGTTCCAGGTGCTGCCGCGCACGGCGAGGGAAATGGGATTCCTCCGGCTGGAGGATCCGGAGGAGGGCGCGCACGCGGGCATCAAGCACCTGGCGCGGCTGGCGGACCGCCTGGAGACGACCTTGCCGGTGCAGCAGCGGATGCGCTTCGCGCTCGCCGCCTACAACTGCGGATGGGGGCACCTGGCCGACGCGCGGCAGCTGGCGCGGGCGAAGGCGCTGGACCCGGACAAGTGGTTCAAGAACGTGGAGCGGGCGATGCTGCTGCTCCAGCGGCCCGAGTACTACGCCCGCGCCCGGCACGGGTACGTCCGGGGGGCCGAGCCTGTCCGGTACGTCTCGGAGATCCAGACCCGGTACGAGAACTACCTCAAGCTCGTGCCGTGAGCTGCGACGCGTCCCGCCGTCCGGGCCGGCGCGACAGCGACCCCGGGGCTGGTGCCTCGAGACGCTCCCGCACCGCTCGTCGATGCTGCTGGTCCGGTGACGAGCCGCGGGCCACCGCCACCGCTGGAGGTTCTGATCAAGGCACTGGCGCGAGTCGGCGGCCTGGGCCGCGACGTCGGCACGGAAGTCCTTGAGCTCCGCCTGCAGCTCCTGGATCTGCCGCTCCTCGGCCTTCGGCGCGCCTTCCACGCCCGCGCGGACCGCGGCAGGCGCCTAGACCTCGCTCGAAACCGTGCCTGACTCCTCGGCGAGCGCGACCGGAGCGGCCGCGAAGACAAAGAGAGAGACCAACCCAGTCATCCACTTGCATGTGGACATGGTGAGTCTCCTGTGAACGCAGCCCGTCATCGGGCAGCACTCATCGGATTCAATGCTTCGCCCCCCAGGACCGACTGTACGTTCCGCGCGTAGCCGTGACAGCCGAGGCGCTTGTGGAGTCAGAGCGGGAAACCCGAGACACCAACTCGGTGCGGAGTGGGACGCTGCGCTGATCGACCAGGTCCGGGAGCAGCCCGACTCACCTCCCCGCCGGGGCTCCCTCAGCTGCGGCGGGAACGAGGCCGTACCGGCGCATGATCTCCAGCAGCTTCGTCCGATCGGGAGGACCGCCCGCACGAGCTGCCGCTGCGACCTCGCGGAAGTACCCGGCGCCGATGTCCGGCGTGTTGACGACGAGCGCCCGGGCGATCGCTCCGTGGGGATTGCTGAAGGCGTGCACCGATCCGCGCGGCGTTCCCATGCACTCGCCGGCGGCGAGGTCGCGGGTGACGCCGTCGACGGTGTACCGGAGCGTCCCTTCCAGGACGTAGACCAGCTCCTCGGTCCCGGGGTGGCTGTGCGGAGGCGGCACGTTGGAGCCCGGCGGCACCACCAGCACGAAGCTGCCCATCTCGCACCCGCTTCCCGCACCCTGGAGGTACTGGATCTCCAGCTGCCCGATGCGGATCACCTCGGGCCCGGGGCCCGCGCTCGTCGAGTTCATGCTTGCCTTCCTCGTAAAGAGTCTATACATAGTCTTGTACAAACTCTTTACGCAGGAGTCAAATGTCTCCGAGCAGCACCAGGGCGGCGCGGGCGGGGGAAGGGCGGACCCTCCCGCCGATGATCGGAGCGCTCCTGCGGCTTCCTCACGAGGCGGTGGCGGCACGGATGCTGGCGGCACTCCGGAGGGAGGGGCTGGAGCTGTCGCAGACCGAGCTCGGGGTCTTCCTCTTCCCGGGTCCCGACGGGCGGCGGCCGAGCGCTCTCGCCCGCCAGCGCGGGATGACGCGTCAAGCAATGAACTACGTCCTGACCGGGCTCGAGGAGGGAGGCTACCTTCGACGCGACGATGCCGGGACCCCGAACGGTCGAGTCGTGCGCACCACCGAGCGCGGCCGGAGGGTGATCCGCGTCATCCGTGCCGAGATCGAGGAGATCGAGCAGGAATGGGCCGCGCACCTCGGCGCGAGCCGCTACGGACAGCTGCGCGAGACCTTGTACGAGCTCGCACGCTGGCTCGGGAAGCTCCGCTGAGGTGATAGAGCGGCCGCCGTGCTCCCCTGGCTGGCGCTCGGAGTCCTCGTGCTGTCGGCGGTCCTGCTCTGGCAGCGCTCCCGCCACGACGACGCGCGCCGCGCTGCGGCCTGGGGCTCCCTCGCCCGGGACTTCATGCTCGGCTTCGATCCGGAGAGCCGGAGCATCCGCGGGAAGTACCGGCTCCTCCGGGTGGAGATCACGGCGAGACGGAGGCTGCTCGGCCTGGGTTCGATTCGGACGCGGGTGGCGGCCCGGTACGAGGGGGTCGTCCCGGAGGCACTCGCGCTCTCGGCTCCTGGAGGCGAGCTCCGCCCATCGGCGCGGACGCCGGACACGCTGGAGCGGTGGCTCGACGCACACCGCCGACGCGAGCTGCTCCCGCCGCTGCTCCGTGGCGGAGTGCACGTCTCTGGACACACCGCGACCGTCGAGGTGCCCGGATTGCTGACGAACCCGGAGGCGCTGCGCACCTTGCTCGGGCAGCTGGCGGAGATGGCCAAGCTCCTGTCCCTCCGCTGACCCAGCCCTTCTTCGATGCGCACCTGCCTGGTGACCCCGGTCCTGTTGCTGTGCCTGCTCGCCGCTTGTCGGGGGGACGCGGACCGCTCGCCGCTGAAGCTCGCCGGCGACATTCCCCCGCCGGGGCCCGGATACCGCAACGCCTTCTATCAGCTGCTCGGAACGCCCTTCGTCGAGGGGAACGCCGTCCGGTGGATCTGGAACGGGGAGATCTTCGACGCGCTGGTGGAGGAGATCGGCCGCGCCCGGACCAGCGTGGACGTGGTGCTCTACATCTGGCGGCCGGGGAAGGCCTCCGACCGGATCGTGGAGGCGCTCGCCGCTCGCGGGAAGGACGTGGCGTGCCGGATCGTCGTGGACCCCGTCGGCAGCACGCCCGCCTTCCAGCGTGAGGTGATGCCCCGGCTCCAGCAGGGCCGCTGCGAGGTGCATGTGTTCCGGCCGCTCGGAGACGACGCGGTGGGACCGTCGCGAGCCCGGAACCACCGGAAGATCGTGGTCTTCGACGGACGGGTGGCCTTCACCGGGGGGTTCGGCATCTCCGACGAGTGGAACGGCGACGGCGTGCACGAGCGTGGCTGGCGAGACACCGCCGTCCGCGTCGAGGGGCCCGGCACGCGCCAGCTTCAGCTGTCCTTCGCCCAGCACTGGCTCGAGTCGCAGGGCCGCCTCCTTCCGGAGAAGGAGATCACCGCGGTCCAGCAGCCGTTCGGCGATACCCGGACCGCCTTCGTCTCCAGCAGCGCGAGCGTCGGCGCGACCCCGGCGGACCGGATGACCCAGCTGACGTTCCTCTCCGCGCGAAAACGGCTGTGGATCTCCACCGCCTATTTCACCCCGAGCGAGGACATCATCGCCCAGCTCGAGTCCCGCTCACGGTCGGGCGTCGACGTGCGCCTGCTCGTTCCGGGACCGATCCACGATCAGCCCGCGATGCGCGACGGGCAGCGGTCGCTCTACCGGCGGCTGCTCGCGGCGGGGGTGAAGATCTGGGAGTACCAGCCCTCGATGATGCACTCCAAGACGGTCGTGGTGGATGACCGCCTGAGCATCGCCGGCTCGATGAACCTCGACCCGCTCTCGCTCAACCTGCTCGAGGAGGGCACTCTGGCGGTCGAGGACCCGGAGGCGACCGCGAAGCTCGCCGCCGCGTTCGAGCGCGACGTGCAGAACGCCAAGCGAATCGACGACGGCGCGAAGGAGATCCCCGGCTTCTGGGGCACGCTGGTCCGCGAGGCGTTTCGGCAGGTGGGCAGAGCTCCCGGGCGCTAGCCCTCAGGTGCCCTGGTTCCAGCTGTTGAGGTACGTCTCCTGCTCGTCGGTGAGGACGTCGATCTTCACGCCCATCGCCTTGAGCTTCAGCCGGGCGATCTCCTTGTCGATCTTCTCCGGCACTGTGTAGACGCGCTTCTCCAGCGTCCGGTGGTTCTTCACCATCCACTCGCTGCAGAGCGCCTGGTTGGCGAAGGACATGTCCATCACGCTGGACGGGTGGCCCTCGGCGGCGGCCAGGTTCACCAGCCGGCCCTCGCCGAGCACGATGACCCGGTTGCCGTTCTTCAGGGTGTACTGCTCGACGAACTCGCGGACGGTGCTCCGGTCGTTCGCGATCTTGCCCAGCGTCTCCAGATCCAGCTCCACGTTGAAGTGGCCGCTGTTGGCGACGATGGCCCCGTCCTTCATCGACTCGAAGTGCTCGCGCCGGATGACGTTCACGTTCCCGGTCACGGTGCAGAAGAAATCGCCGATCCTCGCCGCGTCCTTCATCGGCATCACCCGGTACCCGTCCATCACCGCCTCGAGCGCCTTGTGCGCGTCGATCTCGGTGACCACCACGTCGGCTCCCAGGCCCTTGGCTCGCATCGCCAGGCCGCGGCCGCACCACCCGTAGCCGGCGACGACGAAGACACTGCCCGCGACCAGCCGGTTGGTGGCACGGATCATCCCGTCGATCGTCGACTGGCCGGTGCCGTAGCGGTTGTCGAACATGTGCTTGGTGAGCGCGTCGTTCACCGCCACGATGGGGTACCCGAGCACGCCTTCGCGGGCCATCGCCCGGAGGCGGATGACGCCGGTGGTGGTCTCCTCGGTCCCGCCCACCACCTCGGCGAGGAGGTCCTTGCGCTCGCTGTGAAGCACGCCGACCACGTCGGCGCCGTCGTCCATGGTGAGGTTCGGCCGGTGCTCGATGGCCGCGGTGATGTGCCGGTAGTAGCTCTTGTTGTCCTCGCCCTTGATGGCGAAGACGCTGATCCCGTGGTCGACCACCAGGGCTGCCGCGACGTCGTCCTGGGTGGAGAGCGGGTTGCTGGCGCACAATACGAGATCTGCGCCGCCGGCCTTCAGCGCGATCGCGAGGTTGGCGGTCTCGGCGGTGACGTGCAGGCACGCCGCCATCCGCATTCCCTTGAGCGGCTTCTGCTTCGCGAACCGCTCCCGGATCTGATGCACCACCGGCATCGAACGGCCGGACCACTCGATCCGCCCGCGACCCTTCTCTGCCAGCGCGAGGTTCTTCACGTCGCAGGGCACGGGGGCAGATGGCTTCTTCAGGGATGAAAGCTTCTTGGCGGGAACGGCCATGTGTCGTTCGACCTCTCTCTTGTCGAGGAATCCGGGGGGCGGCGGAGCGCCCGCGGCGCGGGAGCAAGTACGCCGGCCCCGGCCGGAGGGCAAGTGCCTCCCGGGCCACCGGACAGTCTGCCTACTCGGCCCGGCTGCGCCGGCCTGCGCGCACCCGCGCGTAGTGCCGCCGCGCCTTGTACTTGTTTCCACACGACCTCATCTCGCACCAGCGGCGAGTTCCGTTCTTGCTGGTGTCCAGGAACAGCCAGCCGCACCCGTCCAGGGCCGTGGCCTCGCAGATGCGGACGCGCTGCCGGGCCGGGCCGGTGAGGAGGTCCGAGGCGGCCAGCGCGAGGCCGGGGATGACCGCGTCGAGGCGTGCCGACTCGGGCGAGACCCACCGGTAGGCGTGCTCCGCGGTCCGGACCAGCCGCCGCTCGGTCCAGGCCCGGCGAACCTCTCGCTCGAACGTCTCCAGCGGCTCGGGGGCGGGCTGGGTGTCCTCGGAAATGGCGAGGAACATTCGGAAAAGCGCCTCGCGAAACGACCGGACCCGCGCCAGGGCGGCGCGCGCCTCCGCCGGGCGGAGCTGGATCTCCACCAGCATCGCGTGGGCCCGCTCCTGGTCCACCCAGCCCGATTGCAGACCCCAGGACACGAGGTCCTCGGGGACCACCAGATCTTCGCGCGGGTTGGTCAGCCGGTGGCCGCCCACGGTGTTGAGGAAGTCGAGCACCGGGTGGCCGCCTGCCAGCTTGAAGCGATGGGTGCCCGGAAGGAGCATGGCCAGTAATCTAACCTTTCTTCTACCCTTGACAGGTGAGAATCATCGGATCCATGTTGAAACCCGTCAATCCTATTTTGACGGTTAGGAAGATCCGATGAAGCCCCGAGCCGTGCTCGACGCTCCCTCCAACCTGGGCCTCGCGCCGCCAGCTCCGGGACGCGAGCCGGGGACCCGGCGGATGCCCGACGTCCTCCGCTGGAACGGGCTGCGCGCACGGCTCGGCGCCCGCGATGCTGGCCGGGTCGAGGCTCCGGCCTACGGCACCGAGGTTCACCCCTCTGGCATCCGCAACGCCGAGGCCATCGCCGCGTATGCACGCACGCTCGCCGACGCGGTGGAGAGCATCCTGCTCCGCAACGAGCTCGCAGTGGTGCTGGGCGGAGACTGCAGCATCCTCCTCGGAAACCTGCTCGGGGCGCGCCGTGCCGTGGACCGGCTGGGCCTGGTCTTCCTCGACGGGCACTCGGACTTCGCCACGCCCGAGCGCTCCGGCTCGCACGGGGCGGCAGGGATGGACCTCGCACTGGCCGTCGGCCGCGGCCCTCCCCTCCTCGCCGCCCTCGCGGCTGACGGGCCGCTGGTCGACCCGGGCTCGGTGGTGCACCTGGGACTGCGCGAGGAGGACCCCGAGCTCCGCGCCTCCGGCATCCCGGTGCTGGACCTCGCGGAGATCGAGCGACGCGGACCCTGCGCCACGGCCGGAGAGGTGCTGGACCGCCTGCACTCGCATCCGGGCTTCTGGATCCACGTGGACGCCGACGTTCTGGACGACACGGTGATGCCGGCGGTGGACTCGCGCGTACCGGGCGGACTGTCGTACGAGGCGCTGGTGGAGAT